>JANXPK010000408.1 GCA_025357355.1 Rhodobacterales bacterium | reverse complement strand
CCAGCGAAGCCGCCGACCGATGTCACCTTGATCTCTGCGAAGATGTTCAGAAGGAAGATGCACTCGATCAGGATGACGACGGTGATAGGTCGGGCGAGGTGGGGCAGCACGATATAGCGGAACATGCTTAGTGACGAGGCGCCGTCCATCGCGGCCGCATCCTTTTGCTCTTCATCCAGCGATTGCAGCGCGGTCAACAGGATCAGTGCGGCATAGGGCAGCCATTGCCACGACACGATCACGCCTACCGAAAACAGGGGATAGCTGCCAAACCAGTCGATGGGTTGGGTGGCGCCGAAAAAGCGTTGAATTCCGGCGAAAAGGCCAAATACCGGATGCATGATCAGGTTCTTCCACACCAGCGACGACACGGTGGGCATGATGAAGAAGGGCGAGATCATCAACAGCCGGACCACGCCACGGCCCCAGAACGGTTGATCCAGCAGCATCGCTAACCCAACACCGCCCACCACGGTGGCGACGATCACGCCGCCGACCAGAACCAGCGTGTTGATCAGGTCCTTGACGAAATAAGGGTCTTTGAAGAAGTAGTAGAAATTCGACAGGCCCGCCCAGCTGGTATTTTCTGGGTCTTGCAGGTTGTAGCTGAGGAACGCGAAATACAGGGTCAGCGCCAGTGGCACGAAGGACCAGGCCGCGAGTGCCGTCACCGAGGGGGCCAGTGCCCAACGGCCAAGAATTTGCGATTGTTTGGTTGCCATGGTTCCGCCCCACCGATCAAACTTGAGCCATTACAAGGCTGTGCCCACATTCGTTGCGTCCACTTTGGTCGCGCACGAAGCCGTCGTCAGAAAGAATACCGCCCTTCTCCGGATAGAGAAGGGCGGTACCCAGGGCTTACTTGATGTAGCCGGCTTTGGTCATGGCGTCGGTGGTGTAGGACTGAGCCTGCGCCAACGCGTCATCAGCCGACATCTGGCCTGCAAGGGCCGCCGAGAACAACTCGCCCACCTTGGTCGCAATACCGGCGAACTCCGGGATCGCCACGAATTGAACGCCGGTATAGGGAACCGGGTCAACCGTCGGATGGGTCGGGTCGGCAGCGTTCATCGAGTCCAGCGTCATCTTGGCGAACGGAACCTTCAGATATTCCGGGTTCGCATAAAGCGAGATGCGCGTGCCCGGAGGAACGGCAGCCCAGCCTTGCTTGGCGGCAACGAGTTCAGCGTAGTGCTTGGAGGTCGCCCAGCCGATGAACTTTTCAGCTGCATCAACCTTGGTCGAACCAGCGGGAACCGCCAGAGCCCAGGCCCACAGCCAATTGGCGCGCTTGCCAAGGCCTTTATCGGGGGCCAGCGTGAAGCCGACCTGATCGGCGACCTTGGACGCCTTGGGGTCGATCACGAAGGAGCCTGCCGCCGTGGCGTCAGACCACATGCCGCACTTGCCCGATTGGAACAGAGCGAGGTTTTCCGAGAAGCCGTTGCCCGAAGCGCCTTCCGGGCCGTCATCCTTCATCACCTTCAGATAGGTGTTGAGGGTGTCTTTCCAGGCAGCCGAATCGAACTGGGGATGCCACTTTTCATCGAACCAGCGCGCGCCGAAAGAGTTGGACATGGCGGTGATAAAGGCCATGTTCTCGCCCCAGCCGGCCTTGCCGCGCAAGCAGATGCCGTTGACGCCATTGGCGCGGTCGGTCATCTTGTTGGCTGCGTCGATGATGAAGTCCCAGGTCGGCTTGTCGGGCATGGTCAGTCCGGCTTTGGCCATCAGGTCCTTGCGGTACATGACGAACGAGCTTTCACCGTAGAACGGGGCGGCATAAAGCGTGCCACCCGCCGAAAGACCACCCGCCACGGCGGGCAGAATGTCGGCCGGGTCATCGACGCCCTTCAGTGGTACCAGCCAGCCCTTGGCACCCCAGATCGGGGTTTCATACATGCCGATAGTCAGCACGTCATATTGGCCGCCCTTGGTCGAGATGTCCTTGGTCACTTTCTGACGCAGGTCGTTCTCTTCCAGCGTGACCCAGTTCAGCTTGATATTGGGGTTCGACTTGTAGAAGTCATCCGTCAGACCCTGCATGCGGATCATGTCACCGTTGTTCACGGTGGCAATCGTAATCTCGGTGGTTTCGGCCTGTGCAAAGGTTGCGAACCCGAACAAGGCCGACGCGCCCAAGAGCGCGCGAACTGTCATTTTCATATGTATCCTCCCTGGAAAGCGATCGAGCAATTCATCGCTTCATGGGTAATTGCTCACACGCTCACCAGTTGCGTCAAGCTATTTCTCTCGCTGCAACTGCAAAGGGATTACAGCGTGAGTATCGCACTTGCCGTGGTTTCGTCGGTCACCAAGCCATTGATAATGCGTGATTGCAGCGCTGCAGCAATTGCGCAAACCTTGCTGTGGCCTGCCGCGATTCCTATGGCCGGTCGGGGCAGGCCGGGGGCAACACGGACCCCGCCGGTGCGCCGGTTGGTGCCAACTTCCAGGTATTGGCCCTGCGAATCATAGACCCAGCCCGCCACTTCCCCCACGGCCCCTGCCGACTGCATCTCATCCAGTTCGCTTCGGGTGACAAAGCCGTCGGCCAGCAAGGGCGCGTCATTCGACATCTGGCCAACACCGACAAAGACCACATCGGCCTTGGTCGCCAGGTCCACCACGCGGCGCACCGGGGCCAGGGCGTGAAAGGCCGCGTTCTCTTCGGCGGTCGTCGAAATGACCGGCACCGGCATGGGATAGTGCGGCGCGCGCACCTTGTCGGCGATGCGCATGACGACATCAAAGAAGCTGGCTGAGCCATCGGGTGCAATATTGCCGATCAGCGAGACCAGGCGGTGCTGCTCTGCCTCCATCGGTTCCAGCGCATCGACCATGCCGCGCATCGAGCGGCCGGTGCCAAGGGCAATGACCTTGGGCTCTGGCATCCTGAGCATGCGTTCCAGTTCGGCGGCGGCTGCGGGCGAGGTGGCGCGTACCGGATCTGCGCCGGGGCCAAGGGCGGGCACGACGCGGGCACGGGTCAGGCCATAACGTTCAGTCAGCGCCGATTCCAGGTTCATGCAACTGCCGATGCGATGGGAAAGGCGGACCTGAATCAGCCCCTCTGCCATCGCCCGGCTGACCAGGCGTTGCGCCCGCTGCCGCGAAACGCCCAGTTCGGTCGCGATCTGGTCCTGCGTCATGCCGCCGACATAGTAAAGCCAGCCCGCCCGCGCGGCCTCGTCATGCAAGGACGGTTCGCTGTCGATCCGGCTCATGTCCGTCTCCGCAAATCAGGGTGGATGGAATAGAAGTCGGCGAAAGAGGCAAAGTGGCCATCGGGCCTGGCATCCTCGGGCTCATCCAGCGCCCGCCCCGCCAGATGCGCGCCGCCGACAAAGCGCCACACCGGCATCTTTGCTGCACGGGCGGCGCGTACGCCGT
>JANXPK010000407.1 GCA_025357355.1 Rhodobacterales bacterium | reverse complement strand
AGATTCTGCTTTTTGGCCAATGCGTCGATGGTGTAGTAACCCGGCACGCAGGTCGATTGGCCGGGGCCGCCGTTGGTCATCGCCAGCACGATGTCATAGGCCTTGATCACCCCTAGGGACAGCAGAATGGCGCAGGTCAGAAAGGTGAATCTCATCATCGGAATGTTGACTTCGACATAAAGTCGCCAGACCGAGATGCCGTCGAGGCGGGCGGCACTCCAAATCTCGATATTGTTGAATTTGAGGCCACTGAGCATCAACGCCATATTGAATCCTGCACTTTGCCAGACCGAGGCTATGATGATGGCGTACATGGCAGTCCGCCTTTCGGCCAGCCAGTTGAAATGGATCCAGGTCAGCCCGTGTGATTGCAGGAACGCCTCAAGCCCCAGCGACGGATTCAGAATCCAGCGCCATGCAACGCCGGTCACCATCAGCGACACCGCAAGGGGGTACAAAACAGGGTGCGGAAGATGTCCTGCCCGCGCTTTTCGCGGTCAATCAAGGCGGCGAGGATGAAACCGAACAGGATGGCAAGGGCGGAGCCGAAGGCCAGAAAGATCAGGTTGGAAAACGCGATGGTCCAGCCGTCGTCGTTGAACACCCGGCGGTACTGCTTGGCCCAGTCCGACCAGTCGATGGCATAGTGGGGCATGCGCTTGGACTTGGTCAGCGACATATAGACCGTCCAGCATATCGAGCCGACAAACGTCACCAACGTCAAAGCCACGGCAGGGGCCAGCGCGATTTGAGGTGTGACTTTGCTCCAGCGCAACCGCATCGGTCTTTCCTTTCAACCCAGCGCCGCTATGCAGGCTCCAAGCGAAACGCATCTCAGACTTGCAATGTAGCGTATTAACGATAATACTATGGGCGCTGACCGTCAGCCGTCAAGCAAAAATGCGGAGGCCGGCCGTCGGGGGAGGGCAAGGCCGGATGAGCGTTTCAATTCCAATGCCTTCACTGGGTTTCGGCTGCTACGGGCGGCTGGGCGCTGAAGGAGTTTCCGCAATTCGATACGCGCTGGAGGTCGGCTATCGCAATCTGGACACCGGGCAAGACTATCAGACCGAGGTTGACGTTGGCGAGGCAGTCCGCGCGTCGGTTATTCCGCGCGATCAGGTCTATGTCACGACCAAGGTCGCGACCGGAAATCTGGCGGCGAACCGGCTGATTGCGTCACTGGAGGAGAGTCGAAAGAAGTTAAAGCTGGACCGGATCGACTTTGCGCTGATCCACTGGCCTGCCCCGAACGGGGCAATTGCGCCGGAGGTTTATCTGATCGAACTAAGAAAGGCCGAAGAATCAGGGATTTGCCGCGAAATCGGGGTGTCGAATTTTACGATTGCCCTGATCAGCCGGGCCGAAGAAATATTGGGCAAGGGGGGGGCATTTGTGTGCAACCAGATCGAGTTGAACCCCTTGTTCAAGAACCCGAAGATCGCCCGCCATTGCCAGTCGCTGAGCATGCGCGTCACCTGTTACCTGCCGCTGGCGCGCGGCCGTCTGTCAGCCAACCTACCCCTCGCCGCCATCTCCAAGGCGCATGGTATGACCGGTGAACAGATCGGCCTCGCCTGGGAATGGTCCAGGGGCTATGCCGCCATCCCGACTTCGTCGCGCCGCGAGCGCATCGCCGCGGGGTTTGCAGCACAACAGGTCAGACTGTCGAAAGAAGAGATCGCAACCACCGACGCGCTGCCGGACGGCCCGCGCGTCATTGCCCCGGCCTGGGGACCGAAATGGGACTAAGCCGATATTAACGTTATATCAAATCCTTGGAAAGGATGCGGACATGAGTGGAATTCGCGGCATCGGCCACTTGGCGCTGAAAGTGCGCGACCTGGATAAATCGCTGGACTTCTGGCGTGACCGTGTCGGGTTTCAGGAAATGCAGCGGCTGAAGCGTGACAATGGCGAGACCTGGCTGGTCTATCTGCGCATCACCGACGAGCAGTATCTGGAACTGTCCCCCGGCGCCGCCACCGATCAGGCCCCCGGCGAAGAGGCCAACGGTGTGCTGCACATCTGTCTGGATATCGTGGATCTGGATGAGGAAATTGCGCGGTTGCAAAAGGCTGGGGTCAAGATCGTGTCGCCGATCAAGGGCGGTATTGACAACAATTGCGGCGCATGGATTCACGATCCCGACGGCAATCGCATAGAACTGATGGAAATGCACCCCAATTCCATCCAGTACAAAGCGGTCCGCGCCTTGCAAGCCGCTGCGCGAAAGTAGGAAATGGCCAAGTCCGTTGCACGTCTGAAAGACATCGCCGAGCAGACGGGCTTTTCGGTCAACACCGTCAGTCTGGCCTTGCGCGGCAGTGCGCGCATCCCCGATGAGACGCGCGCGGTGATTTTGCAAACCGCCGAGCGGATGAACTATTTGCCCAATCAGGTGGCCCAGTCGCTGGTCCGGCGGGAAACCCGGTCAGTCGGTCTGATCCTGACCGACCTCAAGAACCCGGTGTTGACGGCTGTGGCGCAGGCTGTGGAACTGGAACTGTCCAAGCGCGGCTATACGACCCTGTTCGCCACATCGAACAATATTCTGTCCCGCGAAGCCGAGATGATCGAGACATTTCGGTCCCGCCGCGCCGACGGGATGCTGATTTTCCCATGCAGCCACAGGCAGCTGGACCATATCCGCGCGCTGCGGAACCGCAACTATCCGGTGGTGTTGCTGGTCGGCGACCCCGATGCCAGGATTGATGCGGTTTGCATGGATGAACGTGCGGGAGCGTTCAAGGCAGTGGCGCATCTGATCAACAATGGCCATAGCAACGTCGCCTTGATCGACGGGGCAGCGCTTTTGGGCAACACCGAAAAACAGGAAGGCTATCTACGTGCCCATGCCATGATGGGATTGACCCCCGACCCACGCCTGATGCTGGACCCCAAGGGGGCGTCGGTTGCTGCCGGGTTTTGGGCGATGGATGAGCTGCGCGGGCGCAAGGTGCATTTTTCAGCGGTGTTTGCGGCCAATGACTCGCTGGCCTTGGGGTCGTTGCGCTATTGCTGCAAGAACGGGCTGCGTGTGCCGGAAGATATCGCCATCGTTGGCTTCGACAATATCGAGTTCGCGGAATACGCCGTGACTCCCTTGACGACGATCAACTATGACGTGATGCGCGTCACCAAACTGGCGATCGAGCGGGTGTTGGAGTTGATCGGTGCTGCGGGCGAACTGCCCGAGGCGCGCGTGACGCAGGTCGAACCGGAGTTGGTGGTCCGCGAAAGCTCTAGCTGGCGCTATGTGGCGACAGGATAGCGGACATAGGCGAAACGGTCGGAGGTTGGTGCCCAGGACGGGACGTTGATCGTGCCTTGCCCGCCGTTGAAGGCATCGAAATCCTGAATGTCGCTGCCATCGGCGCCTGCCAGCCGCAGGATCACCGCCTTGTCGGCCGGGTGGCCAAGGGTGCCTTGCGGGAAGCTGATGTAGCACATGAGTTTGCCGTCGGGCGAGATATGGGGGAACCAGTTGACGCGGTCATCATGTGTCAACTGTTCGACGCCAGAACCATCGGGCCGCATGCGGAATATTTGGGCGTGGCCGGGTCTGCGTGCTGCACCCTCGCCGTTGTAATAAAGCCATTTGCCGTCGGGCGAATATTCCGGCCCGTCGACCGGGCAAGTTCCGTCAGTCAAATAGACTTCGGCACCACCCGCCGCCGGGATCACCGCGATCCGCATCATGTTGCCGTCGCCCTTCTTTTCATAGGCGACATAGGTCAACATTTTGCCGTCAGGCGAAATGCCGTGCAGATAGTGGCGATATTTGCGTCGCGGGTCCTGATCGTTGGACAGCTTCTTGGGTACGCCGCCCGTCAGCGGCACGACGTAAAGGTGCC
>JANXPK010000394.1 GCA_025357355.1 Rhodobacterales bacterium | reverse complement strand
GGCGATGTTGCCCACCGCGCAGGCGAGGGCCAGTTGCAGCAAAAGCATGCCGATGGGGTAGAGGGCGGCGATCATCGGGCCTTTCCGCAGTCGCATCAGGCGGAAGAGGGCGCCGGTGGCGATATAGGCCCAGGCGGTGCGGACGAGTTGCAGGTAGGTGGCGGCGATGCCTTGCTGCATCGAGGTCCTCACGAGGTCGGACCAGACCAGCACTTCGACCTCGGTTTCGCAGGGGGCGGTGGTGGTGGCCGTCACGCGCCAGCCGTAGGGGCCTTTGGTCTTTTTGGCTTGCAAAGCAAGGGTATAGCCGGAAATCCGCGCCTGATCGGTGCCCTCTTTGCGATAAAGCTCGCGGTAGCGGCGGGGGTGGATCGGGTCATAGCCGGGGATATAGAACACCTTGCGGCGGAAGGGTTTTTGGCCCGTCGGGTTGGTCGCGGCGGTGATGGGCAGGGACTGTGTCATTGGGATATAATGACGCGGGAAATGGTCAAGTCTAGGGACCTGATGGGGCGGTTTTGGGGCCAATGGTTAGGGAAGGGTTAACGACCTACAAACCAGCTACATTGCATCTACAAAGCCTCTACAGGAAAAACAGGTCAGCCAAGCTGCTGCATCGCCGGGACATGCTCCAGGAGCCAATAGGAGAACTGCGAAAATCCGCCGGTCAGCATCAGAAGGCCGATGGTCCACAAGAGGAGGCCCATCAGACGCTCGATCCGGTCCATGTGGCGTTTGAAGAAGGCCATCAGCGGGGTCAGGCGGGGGAAGAACGCGGCAACCAGCAGGAAGGGGATGCCGAGACCGGCGGCGTAGACGGCGAGAAGCAGGGTGCCTTTGGAGGCGCTGCCGGTTTGCGCGGCGATGGACAGGATGGCGCCCAGTTGCGGGCCGATGCAGGGGGTCCAGCCGAAGGCGAAGGCGAGGCCGAGAAGGTAGGCGCCTGTGGCCGAGCCGCCGCTGTCAGGCGCCGCGAGGCGGATGTCGCGGTCAAGGAAGGGCAGACGGAAGATGCCGAGAAAATGGGCGCCGAAGGTCATCACCATCAGGGCGGCGAGGGTCGAGAAGGCGGTGGAGTTCGACAGGAAGAACGCGCCGAACGTGGAGGTGGTGAAGCCGAGGAGCAGGAACACGGTCGAGAGGCCGAGGACGAAGAAGCTGGCGGCCAGGAGGGCGGAGCGGCCTTGGCGCAGTTCACCCATGGAGATGCCGCTCATATAGGCGAGATAGGGCGGAACGATGGGCAGGACGCAGGGGGAGAGGAACGACAGAAGGCCCGCGAAAAGGGCGACCAGCATGGCGGACGCGAGGCCGCTGTGAAGGATGTCGATGCCGAACATGGTGTCTCCTTTCGCGCTCGTTTACAGGGGATGTGGGGCGGCGTCACCCCTGAGACGTGTCACATTGGCGGGAAGTTTGATTGGACTGGGACAGGGTCGTCGATTGCGAGGGGCTATTGTGCCCCTTGCCGGTGCTGCGGGCGCGCAAGGTGCTGCTGGCAATGGCGGCCGGGCAGGTGCTGTGCGTGCGGGCGACGGACCGGATGGCAGCGGTGGACTTGCCGCATTTCTGTGGGGAGGCGGGGCATGAGTATGTGGAGGCGCGGCAGGAAGGGGCAGTGGTGCTGCATCTGATCCGGCGGGGGTGAGGTCGGTCCAAGGGAATGGGGTTGGACCCAGGGGGAACCGGTCAGTCGGCGCAGTCCGTGACCTATGGGTGAGGGGCTTTGGCGGCGAGCCTTCCGTTGGGAATTAGGGCACGAGGTCTCTAGATGGAAACATCGCTATAGTCGTGTGATCTGCAAGGCCACCTTCGCCACCGTACGAGAGGACCGTCTGATGGAGGCTACTGTGTAGCCAGCATCGGTCCGATTGCCGCAGCGCGGGAGCGCAAGGCAAGGTAGATTGGGCTGGGTGCTGTGGTGAGGAAGGGGAGGCGACTGCCTGGGCGGGCGCAGAAGG
>JANXPK010000373.1 GCA_025357355.1 Rhodobacterales bacterium | reverse complement strand
TCGGCTTTACCCTGGCGCTGGAACTGGAACGCGTCAGCGACCGCCGCACGCTCAAGGCGCTGTTGCCGATCCCGCAGCAGATTGCCCGTTTCGTGCCCTTGCCCGGCAAACCCGGCGAGGCGCGCTTCCTGCCGCTCGAAGAGCTGATGCTCCTGCATCTCGACATGCTGTTTCCCGGCTACACCGACCGCGGCCACTGCATCTTCCGCATCCTGCGCGACAGCGATCTCGAGGTCGAGGAAGAGGCCGAAGATCTGGTGCGCGAGTTTGAATCCGCCCTGAAACGCCGCCGCCGGGGTGAGGTGATCCGCCTGAAAATCTCCGCCGGCGCTCCTGATGATCTGCGCGCCCTGATCATGGAGGAGCTGGCAGTAACGCCCGACGAAGTGGTCGAGGTGCGCGGCCTTCTCGGCGTCGCCGACCTCAAGCAACTGGTCCTGTCTTCGCGTCCCGACCTTCTGTGGCCGCCGTTCTCCCCCCGGGTCCCCGAACGCGTGCTCGATCACGACGGCGATCTATTCGCCGCGATCCGGCAAAAAGACATGCTGCTGCACCATCCTTACGAAACCTTCGACATGGTGATCCGCTTTCTGGAACAGGCGGCGCGCGATCCCAATGTGCTGGCCATCAAGCAGACCCTCTACCGCACCTCCGTCAACTCTCCCATCGTCTCGGCGCTGTGCGAAGCGGCCGAAAACGGCAAGTCCGTCACCGCTCTTGTTGAGCTGAAGGCCCGCTTCGACGAGGCCGCCAACATCCTGCAATCCCGCCGCCTCGAACGCGCCGGGGCTCAGGTGGTCTACGGCTTCATGCACCTGAAAACCCACGCGAAAATCTCTACCGTCGTGCGGCGCGAGGGCGACAATCTGGTGACCTACACCCATTACGGCACCGGCAACTATCACCCGATCACCGCCCGAATCTACACCGACCTGTCGTTTTTCACCTGCGACGCCGCCTTGGGTCGCGACGCCACCAAGGTCTTCAATTACCTCTCCGGCTATGTGCAGCCCGAGGGCCTCGAAAACCTCGCCATCGCCCCCATCACCCTCAAACCCCGCCTGCTGGCTCTGATCGCCGCCGAGGCCGCCCACGCCCGCGCCGGCCGCCCCGCCGAGATCTGGATCAAGCTGAACTCGCTCTTCGAACCCGACGTCATCGACGCGCTTTACGCCGCCTCCGGCGCAGGCGTGAAAATATCCCTGATCGTTCGCGGCATCTGCGGCCTGCGCCCCGGCATCAAGGGGCTTTCCGACAACATCCGCGTCAAATCCGTGGTCGGCCGTTTTCTCGAACACAGCCGCATCGTCTGCTTTGGCGCGGGCCACGGTCTGCCCTCGACCCAGGCGCAAGTCTTTCTGTCCTCCGCCGACTGGATGGACCGCAACCTGTCGCGCCGCGTCGAAACCCTGGTCGAGATCCACAACCCCACCGTGCGCGCCCAGATCATGGGCCAGATCATGGCCGCCAATCTCGCGGACGAGGCGCAAAGCTGGGTCCTCGGCCCCGACGGCAAATATGAGCGAGACCTGCCCACCGGCACTTCGCTTTTCAACTGCCACCGTTTCTTCATGGAAAACCCCTCGCTATCGGGTCGTGGCACCGCAGGTGCCAAGGATGCCCCCCGTCTTGCAGGCGAATAACCCCCTAAAATTAAACTAAAATTTTGCTTCATCTTTTCAAAAATATCCCACGGGGGTGCGGGGGTGTGAAACCCCCGCTCTGCGTCCATCACGGCCATTGACCGGACCAGCCTCATCCGCCATGCAAAGCACAACCGCATCCTTGGGGGGGAATCGGATATGAGCACTGCCGCCGAGGCTGAAGACTGGGCCGCCCCCTTTGGTGGCCATCTCTTCGATGACCCGACCACCCGCGCCCTCAGCCGCGTCGGCGTGGTCGATGTCGGCTCCAACTCGGTCCGCATGGTGGTGTTCGACGGCGCCGCCCGCTCGCCAGCCTATTTCTACAACGAAAAGATCATGTGCGGTCTTGGCAAGGGTCTGGCCGAAACCGGGCGGCTGAACCCCGAAGGCCGCGCCCGCGCCCTGACGGCACTGCGGCGCTTTGCCCTCCTGGCCCGCGATATGGAGATCAACAACCTCACTGTGGTCGCCACCGCCGCCACCCGCGAGGCCGCCGATGGCCCGGACTTTCAGGCCGAAGTGCTGCGCGAAACCGGCCTCAAGCTCTGGGTCGTGGACGGTGATGAAGAGGCGCGGCTCTCGGCACAGGGCGTGCTACTGGGCTGGCCCGATGCCAAGGGCGTGGTCTGCGATATCGGCGGCAACTCGATGGAACTGGCCCGCATCGGTGAAGGCCACGTCACCCGCCGCGCCAGCACGCCGCTCGGTCCGTTCCGGCTGCAACAGGTGTCGCCCGACCCCAGACTGCGCGCCGAGCATATCGCCCGCATCCTCAAGGCCGTTCAGGCCGACCTGCGCTCGGAAGGCGAGCGCATCTATCTGGTCGGCGGCTCGTGGCGCGTCATTGCGCGTCTGGATATGGAGCGGCGCAATTATCCGCTCACCGTTCTGCACGAATACCGCATGATGCCGGGACCACTTCTGGATACCATCCAATGGATCCTCGCCTCCGACCTTGCGGTGCTGCGCGCCCGTACCGGCACCTCGACCGAACGCATGGAACTGGTGCCCTTGGCCTGCGAAGTGCTGCGCGAGCTGATCACCATCCTGAAACCCACCGAAATCGACGTCTCGGCCTACGGTATCCGCGAGGGTCTGCTTTATGAGGTGATGCCCGAACGCCTGCGCCAGCGCGACCCCCTGATCGAAGCGGCCCGCGTCGCCGAACTGACCTCGTCGCGCATCCCCGGCACCGGCAAGCTGCTCTTTGAATTCCTGTCGCCGCTGTTTGCGACCGCCACCAAGGAACGCCTGCGCCTGATCCGGGCCGCTTGCCTTCTGCACGACACCACCTGGCGCGCCCATCCCGATTACCGGGCCGAGGCCTGTTTTGACAACGCCACCCGCGCCAACCTTGGCGGCCTCGACCACCCCGGCCGGGTCTTTCTTGGCCTTGCCCTTCTGCACCGATACAAGAATTCCCGTGCCGGATCGCGGCTGGAGCCGTTGTTCCGCCTCCTGACGGACGATCAGATTCAAGATGCCGAGATCATCGGCAAGGCCATGCGTTTTGGCGCCATGTTCGCAGCCGGTGACCCTGCCAAGGCCGGCACGCTGAAATGGGCCGCCAAGAAACGCCTCCTCGAACTGACGCTGACCCAGGACGGCCATGATCTTTTTGGCGAAGTCGCCCGTGCCCGCTTTGCCTCGCTGGCGCTGTCGATGCGGGCCGAAACCCGCGTCGTCGAACCGGCCTGATGCTGACCCTCGACCACCTCGCCGTGTCCGCCCTGACGCTGGGCGACGGGGTGGCCGCGGTTGAGGCCGCCCTTGGTCTGCCGCTGGCGGGCGGGGGTCAGCACCCGTACATGGCGACCCACAACCGCCTGCTTAGTCTGGGCGACATCTATCTCGAAATCATCGCCATCGACCCTGCCGTTCCCGCGCCCTCGTGGCCACGCTGGTTCGATCTCGATCACTTCACCGGCCCGCCGCGCCTGACCAACTGGGTCGCCCGCACCGACGACCTCACCGCCGCCCTCGCCGCAGCCCCGCCCGGCACCGGCACGCCCGTGGCCCTGTCACGCGGCAACTTTCGCTGGCAAATGGCCGTCCCTGCCGATGGCAAACTGCCCTTCGACGGCGCCTTCCCCGCCCTGATCCTATGGACCCCGCCGCACCACCCGACCCAAACCCTGCCCGAAGCCCATGCCCGCCTGACCCGGCTGGAGATCGCCCACCCACAAGCCGACGCCCTGCGCAAAGCCCTCCCCCTCAGCGACCCCCGCATTCACATCACCCAAGGCCCCGCCAAAGCCCTGCGCGCCACGTTCTCTACCCCGCACGGGCCCCGCAGCCTCGAATGATCCGCCCCGCCACCCCTGCCGATGCCGAGGCCCTCGCCGCCCTGTGGAACCCCTGGATCCGCGACACCGCCATCACCTTCGCCGCGACCCTGAAAACCCCCGCCGACCTCGCCCAGCAAATCGCCACCCGCCCGGCCTTCTTCACCACCGATGATCACGCGGGCTTTGCCACCTATGCGCAGTTTCGCGGCGGTGATGGCTACGCGACCTGTATGGAACACACCATCATCCTCGCCCCTGCCGCCCGTGGTCGTGGCCTAGGC
>JANXPK010000368.1 GCA_025357355.1 Rhodobacterales bacterium | reverse complement strand
TTCTTGGCCTCGGCAAAGGTCTTGTCCTTCATGAAATCGGGCAGGCTGGTGCCGGCCATGCCGTTCTTGCGTGCGGTCACCGTGGATTCCGCCAGATTGCTTTCGCCCTCCGACATGTTGGCATCCGCCAGCGTCAACCGCTTGTAGGTCGCCGCCGCCTCGCTTTGCGAATATTTCGCAAGCGCAGGCTTCAGCTTGTTGTATTCGCCTTGAAACTTCTCCCACTCCTTGGCCATTTCGTCCCCCCCAGACTGACTGCGTCCTGTCAAATGCGATTGACTGGCATGCCAAACGAACAACTTTTCAAGCAATCGGTCAAAGGGTATGTAAGGCACCAGCAGCAATTTCGGCAGCAGGCGAAATCCGTCTCGGTCTGTCGCAACAAGGAATAGGCGTTGACCCCGCGCGACCTGAAGCTTCCCCAAGAACGTCACCCCGAAAAGGCGCACCGCGCCGACAATCCGCAGCCGAAAAAGCCGGACTGGATCCGGGTCAGGGCTCCAACCTCGGAAGGTTACAAGAAGACCCGCGACATTCTGCGCGAGAAAAAGCTGGTGACAGTCTGCGAAGAGGCCGGCTGCCCCAACGTCGGCGAATGCTGGAGCATCGGCCACGCCACCATGATGATCATGGGCGACATCTGCACACGCGGCTGTGCGTTCTGCAATATCGCGACCGGCAAGCCGCGCGCGCTGGACGCGTTCGAGCCGGGCCGGGTGGCCCATGCGGTCAGCGAACTTGGGCTGAAGCATGTCGTGGTCACCTCGGTTGACCGCGACGATCTCGACGATGGCGGGGCCGAGCATTTCGCGATGACGATCCGCGCCATCCGTCACCGCGCGCCCGGCACAACCATAGAAGTCCTGACCCCCGACTTCCTGCGCTGCCCGCCCGAGGCCGTGCAGACCGTCGTCACCGCCCGGCCCGACGTCTTCAACCACAACCTCGAAACCGTTCCCGGCCTTTACCCCGAGGTTCGCCCCGGTGCCCGCTATTTCGCCAGCCTGCGCCTGCTGCAACGGGTCAAGGACCTGGACCCCACCCTGTTCACCAAATCCGGCATCATGGTGGGTCTGGGCGAGGATCGGCAAGCCGTGTTGCAGGTGATGGACGACCTGCGCGCCGCCGATGTCGATTTCTTGACCATCGGCCAATACCTGCAACCCACCCCCAAACACCACGCCGTCGCCCGCTTTGTAACCCCCGACGAGTTCAAATCCTACGAGGCAGCCGCCTATGCCAAGGGTTTCCTGATGGTCTCGGCCACGCCTCTCACCCGGTCGTCCTACCACGCCGGCGAGGATTTCGCCCGCCTGCGCGCAGCACGGCTGGCAAAACTCGCCAGAACCTGACTCATTCATCTTTTCATAAATATCCCGCGGGAG
>JANXPK010000355.1 GCA_025357355.1 Rhodobacterales bacterium | reverse complement strand
CAAGACCATCGTGGTGCAAGTGACGGGATCTGACGTGGCCCATGCCTGGGCGATGCCGGCCTTTGCCGTGATGCACAGTGCCGTACCGGGACGGTTGGGGCAGTTGTGGTTCAAGGCCGACAAGGAAGGCATCTACTTTGGCCAGTGCACCACGTTGTGCGGCCAGTATCACGCCTATATGCCGATCGAAGTGAAAGTCGTGAGCCAGGCGGCGTATGACGCCTGGCTGGTGCAGGCCAAGACCGGGAACGTGACGCTGGCCTCGAACTGAGCATTGGCCGGGGTAGGCGCCCCGAATTGGACATCTGAGGGCCCCCGAGCGGGGGCCTTCGGTTTCGTGGGAAATGAGGGACATGGCCGTACTTCCGAGATTTGATGCAGATCTGGCCGAGGCGGGCTTTGGCGACTATGTGCAGCTCTTGAAGCCGCGCGTGATGTCGCTGGTGGTGTTCACGGCACTCGTCGGCATGGCGGTGGCGCCGGTGCATCTGTATCCGGTGGCGGCGTTTTCGACCGTTCTGTTCATTGCACTGGGTGCGGGTGCGTCTGGCGCCTTGAACATGTGGTGGGACGCCGACATCGACGCAGTGATGCGGCGCACGGCAAGCCGCCCGATCCCGGCAGGCCGCATCCAGCCCGGTGAGGCGCTGGGCCTGGGTCTCGCGCTGTCGGGGATTTCGGTGGTGATGCTGTGGCTGGCGACCAACGCCCTGGCGGCGGAGTTGCTGGCCTTTACCATCTTCTTTTACGCCGTGGTCTATTCGATGTGGCTGAAGCGGTCGACGCCGCAGAACATCGTGATCGGCGGCGCTGCCGGGGCGTTTCCACCGATGATCGGCTGGGCGGCGGCGACCGGGTCGGTGTCGTTGCAGGCCCTTTTGATGTTCGCGCTGATCTTCATGTGGACGCCGCCGCATTTCTGGTCGCTGGCGCTTTTCATGAAGGACGACTATTCCAAGGCGGGCATTCCGATGCTGACGGTGACGCATGGGCGCCGCGTCACCCGCGCCCATATTCTGATCTATACGGTGTTGCTGGTCCCGTTCGCGATGGCACTGGGCTGGACCTCGATCGGCGGGCCGGTCTACATCGCGGTTGCCGCCGTCCTGAACCTGTGGTTCGTCATCGGCGCGGTGCGGATCATCAGGCGCGACGAGGTGCCGGCCGAGGCCGACAAGTACCGGGTCGAAAAGGCGTTCTTCCGCTTTTCGCTGGTCTATCTGTTCCTGCATTTCGGGGCATTGCTGGCCGAAGCGGGCTTGCATTCCTTTGGCTATGGAGCGCTGTAGATGACGTTCAAACCCGAACATGAAATCCATCACCGCCGCTTTTCGCGCAATCTGGGGGTCGGGTTGGCCTTGGGCGCGTTTGTCATCCTGACCTTCTTTCTGACGGTCGAGAAGGTGACGCACGGCGACCCGATGCATGCCGTGCAGGGCAAGCCCTATGTCGCTGTACCGGATCCGGTGCAATGACGGCGCAGACCAGGACCGCGCGCTGGCTGGCGGGCATCGCCGTGCTGATGGTGTCGCTGTCCTTTGCCGCCGTGCCGTTCTATTCGTGGTTTTGCAAGACGACCGGCTATGGTGGCACCACGTCGGTGGCCAAATCCGCCCCGGCCACGGCGCTGGCGCAGACCGTCACCGTCCGCTTTGACGCCTCACTGGATGCCGGGATGCCGTGGACGTTCAAGCCAGAGCAGAACACGATGGAGTTGCATATCGGCGAGACCGGCCTCGCGTTTTTCGACGCCAGCAACCCGACCGACCGGGTGGTGGCGGGGCAGGCGAGCTATAACGTGACGCCGGACGCGGCAGGCGGCTATTTCACCAAGATCGCCTGTTTCTGCTTTACCTCTCAGGTCTTGCAGCCGCATGAAAGCGTCAAGATGCCGGTGACCTTCTATGTCGATCCCGCCATCGTGCAGGACCCTGAGGGCAAGCTGGTGCATGAAATCACCCTGTCCTACACTTTCCACGAAATCCCGCTGGCAACCGCGCAGGCAACCCTTGCCCCGGTCGCGACAAAGCCGGTAAACTGACGCCCGGAAGATAAGTCCAGACACCCAAACAGGAAGCCCGCAATGGCCCATACCAAGAACCACGACTACCACATCCTGCCGCCGTCGATCTGGCCGTTCTTCGGGGCCGTCTCGGGTTTCACGATGCTGTTCGGCATGGTGATGTTCATGAACCATGGCGGTGCGCGCGGGACACCGTTCATCGCCATCATCGGCGCACTGGGGGTGATCTACACCATGTACGCCTGGTGGTCCGCGGTGGTGCACGAGGGCAATACCGGCGATCACACCCCGGTGGTGCGCATCAGCCTGCGCTATGGCTTCATCATGTTCATCATGTCGGAAGTGATGTTCTTCTCGGCGTGGTTCTGGACCTTCTTCAAGCATCGCCTGTACCCGATGGGGCCGTTGTCGCCGATCAAGGATGGCATCTGGCCGCCCGCCGGGGTCGAGGTGTTCAACCCCTGGCACCTGCCGATCATCAATACGCTGGTCCTGCTGTGCTCGGGCGCCGCTGCGACCTGGGCGCACCATGCGCTGGTGCATGAGAACAACAACCGTCCGGCGATCAAGCAGGGTCTGACGCTCGCCATCATCCTGGGGGTGATGTTCACCGGCTTTCAGGCCTATGAATACGCCCATGCCGGGTTCAACTATGCCGGCAACATCTATGGGGCGTCGTTCTTCATGGCGACGGGGTTCCACGGCGCTCATGTCATCATCGGGTCGATCTTCCTGACGGTCTGCCTGATCCGCACCTATAATGGCGACTTCACGCCCGAGCAGCATGTCGGGTTCGAGGCGGCGGCATGGTACTGGCATTTCGTCGATGTGGTCTGGCTGTTCCTGTTCGCTGCGGTCTATGTCTGGGGCGCTGGCTGAAAGCAGAGTGGGGGCCCGCCCCCACACCCCGGGGATATTTAGGAAAAGATGAATGGGAGGGGCTTTGCGGCCCCTTTTCCTTTGGAGGGCTTGATGCGGCGGTTGGTGGCACCTGTGCTGTTCGGGCTGATCGGGGCGGCGATTCTGATCGGCCTTGGGGTCTGGCAGGTCGCGCGCATGTACGAAAAGCGCGCGCAGATCGAGGCGATGGTCAGCGGGATCAGCATGGCCCCGGTGGCGGTGCCCGACCATCCCGATCCGGGGCGCGACAAGTATCTGCCGGTGGCGGTCGAGGGCGTGTTCACGGACGAGACGCTTTACGTGCTGTCAGGGCTGCCGGAAATCGGCGCCGGGGTCGAGGTGATCTCGGTCCTGCAGACGGCGGCGGGGCGGCGGTTGCTGGTCGATCGGGGGTTCCTGCCGGAGGATCAGAAGAAGCGCAAGCTGGGCGTCACTGCGGTCAAGGTCAGTGGAAATCTGCTGTGGCCGCAGGACACGGACAGCTACACCCCGCCGCCGGACCCGGTGACCGGCCTGTGGTTTGCCCGCGACGTCGTGGCAATGGCGGCGAAGTTGCATACCGAGCCGACATTAATTGTCGCCCGTGCGACGACGGGTGACGGGATCGAAGCGATGCCTTTGGACGCATCGACTATTCCGGACAATCATTGGGGCTATGCGGTGACATGGTTTGCGCTGGCGGCGGTGTGGTTGGGGATGACAGCCTATCTTCTGTGGCGTATCAGGCGGCGCGGTGAATGAAGGCAGGATGATGCGGTATATCTCGACCAGGGGTGCGGCCCCGGACCTGACGTTTTCCGAGGCGATGATGACCGGCCTCGCGCGCGACGGCGGGTTATATGTGCCTGAGACGGTGCCGGTTCTATCGCGGGCCGAGATTGCCGGCATGGCGGGGCTGCCTTATGAGGAGGTGGCGTTCCGCGTCATGGCGCCGTTTCTGGGCGATACCTTTGCCGAGGCGGCGTTTCGCGGGCTGATTGCCCAAGCCTATCAGAGTTTCGGCCACGCCGCCCGCGCGCCGCTGGTGCAATTGGGGGCGAACCATTTCCTGCTGGAGCTGTTCCACGGCCCGACGCTGGCGTTCAAGGATTTCGCCATGCAGCTCATCGGGCAGATGATGCAGGCGGTGCTGGCGCGGTCCGGAGCCCGGATTACCATCGTGGGGGCGACGTCGGGCGATACCGGCTCGGCGGCGATGGAGGCGTTTCGCGGGCTGAGCAATGTCGATCTCTTCATCCTGTACCCGCATGGCCGGGTCAGCGAGGTGCAGCGGCGGCAGATGACCACGCCGGTCGAGGCCAATGTCCACGCTATCGCGATGGACGGCGATTTCGATGACTGTCAGGCCCGGGTGAAGGACATGTTCAACGACCTGGCTTTCCGCGACGAGGTGCGGCTGGCGGGGGTAAACTCGATCAACTGGGCGCGGGTGCTGGCGCAGGTGGTGTATTATTTCTCCTCCGCCATCAGCCTGGGGGCGCCGCACCGGCCGGTGAGTTTCACCGTGCCCACCGGCAATTTCGGCGACATCTTCGCGGGTTACATCGCCCGGGCGATGGGCCTGCCGATTGCGCAACTGGTGATCGCCACCAACCAGAACGACATTCTGGACCGGGCGCTGCGGACCGGCGACTATGTGACCGACGGGGTCAAGCCCTCGATCAGTCCGTCGATGGACATTCAGGTGTCGTCGAACTTTGAGCGGGTGCTGTTTGACGCTTATGGCCGCGATGGTGCCGCGGTAGCGGCGCTGATGGGCGAGTTGAAGGCGGGGGGCTTCCACATCAGCCAGGGTGCGTTGCAGATGTTGCGGGCGAGCTTCGCCTCGGGCCGCTGTTCGGAAGACGAGACGCGGGCCACGATTGCGCGGACCTACGCCGCCACTGGCGAGCTTCTCTGCCCGCACGGCGCCGTTGGGGTCAAGGTGGCACAGGCGCATCTGGGGCCGGTGCCGATGATCACATTGGCCACCGCCCATCCGGCCAAGTTTCCCGATGCCGTCGCGGCGGCGATGGGCGAGCGGCCAGCGTTGCCGCCGCGCATGGCGGACTTGTTTCAGCGCCCCGAGCGTGTGACAAGGGCGGCCAATGATCTGGGGGCGCTGCAAGCGCTGGTTCGGGGAAGGATCGCAGGTTGACCAAAAGACTGACGACGCTGCCCAACGGGTTGCGGATTGTGACCGAACACATGCCGGGCCTCAAAAGCGCCTCTGCCGGGGTCTGGGTCATGGCAGGCGGGCGCCATGAGCGGGTCGAACAGAACGGCATCGCGCATTTTCTGGAGCATATGGCCTTCAAGGGCACCAAGCGGCGCACCGCCTTGCAGATTGCCGAGGAGATCGAGGATGTGGGCGGCTACATCAACGCCTATACCAGCCGCGAGATGACGGCCTATTACGCGCGGGTTCTGGAGGCGGATGTCGCCATGGCGCTGGATGTCATTGGCGACATTGTGCTGAACCCGGCCTTTGACCGCAAGGAGATCGAGGTCGAGCGTCACGTGATCCTGCAGGAGATCGGCCAGGCGCTGGATACGCCGGACGACATCGTGTTCGACTGGCTGCAAGAAGTGTCTTACCCCGACCAGCCCTTCGGCCGCACCATTCTGGGGCCGCAAGAGCGGGTCAGCGCCTTTAGCCGCGCCGATCTGCAACGCTTTGTCAAAGAGAACTACGGGCCGGGTCAGATGATCCTGGCGGCGGCAGGGGCGGTCGATCATGACGCCATCGTGGCGCAGGCCGAGGCGATCTTTGGCGGGCTGAAAGCGCGCAAGCAGCATGATTTTCAGCCTGCGGTATTCGAAGGCACCGAACGGCGGGAGATCAAGGATCTGGAGCAGGTGCATTTCGCCATGGCGTTTGACGCGCCGGGCTATCGCCATCCCGATGTCTATACCGCGCAGGTCTATGCGATGACGATGGGCGGCGGCATGTCCTCGCGTCTGTTCCAAAAAATCCGCGAGGAACGCGGGTTGTGCTATTCGATCTTCGCCCAGTCGGGGGCTTACGAGGATGCGGGCCAGATCACGCTTTACGCAGGGACCAGCACCGAAGAGATCGGCGCGTTGACGCAGTTGACGGTCGATGAATTGAAACGCGCCGCCGATGACATGTCCGAGGCCGAGGTCGCCCGTGCCCGCGCTCAGATCAAGGCCGGAATGCTGATGGGGCTGGAAAGCCCGTCGTCACGTGCCGAGCGCATCGCGCGGCTTCTGGCGATTTATGGCCGGGTGCCCGACGTGGACGAAGCCGTGGCGCGGATCGATGCGGTCAGCACGGCGGACGTGCGGCGCTATGCCGGGGAGTTGACCACCACTGGTGCGGCACTGGCGCTTTACGGGCCGGTCGAGGGTGCGCCGTCTTTGGATGACATAAGGGCAAGGCTGCGTGCCTGATGCTGGGCCTGCACCGCAAACCCAAGATCGAGTCCGAGCGTATGACCCTGCGTCTGCCCGCCCATCAGGACTATCGCGCCTGGGCCCATCTGCGTGAGGTTTCGACCGACCATCTGACCCAGTGGGAGCCGACACGGGCGGCCGATCATCTGACGCGCAAGGCGTTCACCAACCGGGTTTATTGGGCGGCACGGGCCGAGGCGCAGGGCACGGCGTTGCCGCTGGTGCTGATCGGGCGCGAGGACAGGAAGATCCTGGGCGCCATCACACTGGACAACATCCGGCGCGGCCCGGTGCAGGCCGGAACTATCGGCTACTGGATCGGCGCGCCTTATGCCCGGCAAGGCTACATGCGCGAAGCCATTCAGGCCGTGGTTCACCACGCCTTTCAGACCATGGATCTGAGCCGCGTCGAGGCGGCCTGCCTGCCCGAAAACGCCGCCTCGCGCGGGGTTTTGGAGAAATGCGGCTTCAAATACGAGGGCGTCGCGCAAAGCTATCTGCAGATCAACGGGCGGTGGCGCAATCACGTGCTGTACGCCAACTTGCGCAGCGATCGTCGGGGGCGCACCGAAGTCGGGTGACGCCAAAACTCTTCGCCGAAGAATCTTCGTGCGCAGCCCGGTCCGCGCATCAGGGATCGCGCGGCGCATTGGTACTGGCACTCCGGCCCGGATTGAGGCAGTCTGCATCATGACCGGCGCGGGCGGACCGTTTCCGGCAGAGCGCCCGCGCTTTTCGGCGGGCTGGGAGCCAATGTGGCGGATATCAAGATACTATTGTTGCGCGGTGTGAATGTGGCAGGGGCCAACCGGCTGCCAATGGCCGAATTCCGCGAGATGCTGGCCGAGTTTGGCCTGAAAGACGTCGACACCCACGTGCAAAGCGGCAATGCGGTGTTTCATGATCCGGGCGTTGCCGGGCTGACCGACAAGATCGGCGGGGCGATGCTGCTGCGCTTTGGCTTCAAGCCGGCGCTGTTCATCATGGGTTTGACGCAGTATCGGGCGATCCTGACCGCCAATCCCTACAAGGCGCAGGGCACGGCCGACGGCGCCAAGGTGCATATCGTATTCCTCGCGGCACCGGCGACCGCGACCGACCTTGCGGGCCTGCGCGCAACCGCGAGCGAGGGAGAGCAGGTAACGCTGACCGATGCCGCACTTTATCTGCACACGCCGGGCGGTTATGGCCGCTCCGTCTTGGCCGAAAAGCTGCCGCGCTTCCTTCAGGTGCCCCATACGGCGCGCAATCAGCGTTCAGCGGAGTCGATATTGGCGCTGGCGATGGCGCTGCCTGTTGCCTGAGGGCGGGTGATGCGGTGGCTTCTCGGTCTGATCCTGCTGCTGGTTCCAGCCCCGGGATGGACCGAGGGCCGCATTCCGTCGGATTGTCTGGCTTTGGCACAAGCCACCCCTCAGGTGGAGCCCGCCCGCTTTGATCTGGCCGCCGACATGGTGCGGATACGGTTTCTGCAGCACGCCGAATTTGCCATCGAAAGCGCCGGTCTGTTGGTGGTGACGGACTATTACGGCCCGTTGGGCAACCCCACTGTGGTGCCCGATGTCGTGACCATGAACAACGCACATGAGACCCATTACACCGACCACCCGGACCCGCGTATTCCCCTGATCCTGCGCGGCTGGGGTCCGCCGGGGCATCCCGCCGCCATTGACGTCGATCTGGGCGAGATGCGCATCCGCAACGTGACGACCGATCTGCGCGGCCCTTTCGGCGATGGCGCGCGCAAGGATGGCAATTCGATTTTCATCTTCGAGGTGGCCGGCTTGTGCATTGCCCATCTGAGCCATTTGCACCAGATCCCGCGGCCCGAGCAATACGCCGCCATCGGCCGGGTCGATGTGGTGATGGTGCCGGTCGATGGCGCCTATACGATGGATGTCGCCGACATGGCCGACGTCGTGCGAAATCTGCACGCGCGCATCGTGCTGCCGATGCACTGGTTCTCGCCCGAGGGTCTGGCGAGTTTCCTCGCGCAACTGAAGTCGGACCACACGATCCTGACCCCCGGCGTGCCGCAGATCGACGTATCGCGCGCCACCTTGCCCGAAAAGCCGGAGGTTGTGGTCTTGGATCCGGCGCTGTTTCCCTGAGCTGTCCATGGCTTTCGGAGAGGTTAATTCCAGGTTAACAGAAGAATTTAACTTGCTGATATATATTGATAAATGGAGTGGTCCGAGGTTCGGACCTTTTGGCGAGCCTTCGGATGCCTCCCTCCCTGACGGAGAGGCGCGGGTTCCCTCTGTCGCCCACCTGCAGTATGACGGGCAAAGGGAGATTGCCCATGTTGAACCCCGCCGACCCTGCTTTTCTCAACCACCTTGAATCCCTGCTGCCTGCCGGAACCCTGCGCGCGCCCGAGCCACGCTATCTGGAAGAGCCGCGCGGGCGATGGCACGGCATCGCGGGAGTTGTGGCCTGCCCGGCCTCGACCGACGAGGTGTCACGGATCGTGCAGGCCTGTGCTGCTGCGCGGGTCGGCATCGTGCCTTGGGGCGGCGGCACCGGGCTGGTCGGCGCACAGATCATGACCGAAGGGCCCTTGCCGCTGATCCTGTCGCTGGAACGGATGAACGGGTTGCGCGGGGTCTATCCGGATGAGAATGTGCTTCTCGCCGAGGCCGGAATGATCCTCGCCGACGTGCATGCAGCAGCAGAGGCGGTAGGGCGGCTCTTTCCGCTGACGCTGGCCTCGCAAGGCTCGTGCCGGATCGGCGGCAATCTGTCGTCCAATGCCGGTGGCACGGGGGTCTTGCGCTACGGCAATGCGCGCGATCTGTGTCTGGGGCTGGAGGCGGTGTTGCCGGACGGTTCGGTCTGGCAAGGGCTGAAGCGGCTGCGCAAGGACAACACCGGATATGATCTGCGGGGATTGTTGATCGGGGCCGAGGGTACGCTGGGGGTGATCACCGCGGCCAGTCTGCGGCTTTACCCGCGCCCTGCGGTCGAGGGCGCGGCGCTGCTGGTGGTGCCGGACCCGGCGGCGGCCCTGCGTCTGCTGGCGCTGGCGGGTGAGCGGTTTGGCGGGGTAGTTTCGGCTTTTGAGCTGATTTCGGGCGTAGGTCTTGAGTTTCTGGCGGAAGCCATGCCATTGACGCGCCAGCCTTTTGTCCGGGTGCCGGACTGGACGGTGCTGATCGATCTTGGTATGGGGCTGGGTGCTAAACCACAGGAGGCATTGGAAAATTTGTTTGAGACGGCGTCGGCCGAAGGGTTGGTCAGCGACGGGATCGTCGCGCAATCGGGGGCGCAGCGGGAGGCATTCTGGGACCTGCGTGAGACGATCCCGCTCGCCAACCGGGCGATCGGGGCGATCTCATCGCATGACATTTCGCTGCCGCTGGGCGAAGTGGCGGGTTTCATTGAGCAGGCCGGACCTGCCTTGGCCAAGCTGGGGCCTTGGCGGATCAACTGTTTTGGCCATCTCGGGGACGGCAACCTGCACTACAATGTCTTCCCGCCTAAGGGGCATAAGCCCCCTGAGTTCAATGACTTGCGCGACGAAGTGAAGACTTTGGTTCATGATATGGTGGACGCGCGCGGCGGGTCGGTCAGCGCCGAACACGGCATCGGGCGGCTGAAGGTTGGCGATCTGGAGCATTATGGCGACAAGGCCAAGCTGGCGGCGATGCGGGCGATCAAGACGGCGCTGGACCCGATGGGCATCATGAATCCGGGCGCGGTGCTGCGTTAAGCGGTGTTTGTCTTTTTGTAGGGGAAGGGTCGCTGTGCTGCCGCCAACCCCTTGAGAACGCCGCGTTAATCGGCTGGGTTAACGGAAGATGAACGACCTACAAACCACCTACATTCCCTCTACATTGCCTCTACAGCAGGTGCGAAGTTTTCGGCCGCCTGACGGCGTTAACCATAGGCTTGCGAATCGCCCCGGATGAGGCGGCAAGCGAGAAGATTTGGAATGAGTTGAAGGCAGGTCGGTCCAGCGGTCGGATTGAATCCGGATGCTGGAATGCTCAAGCCAAGGGAGGGTCCGTACCGCCAGACGCCGCACGCCCTGCCGATAAACCGACAGGGCGCTGGGGTGGGGTAGTTTTGGTCACGTGTTGCAAGCAGCGACCGTCCGGCTGGGTGAACCGGATGTCATAAGGTCTATGCTGATTCTGATTACCAAAGCGTAAACGCTCCTGAGGTTCGGAGCGAAAAGGCAGGTGCTGCCAGAAACCTGGAGCGGGATGATTTTGGATCGAACCGAGCCCAGTCTTTCTTTTCTTGCCCGGTGACAAGCGCAGCGCCGGGCAATGCCGTTGAGAGGTTGGAAGGCTGCGCCGGTCGCCTTTCAGGCGATGTCGCGCGATTCCATCCGGGGCCATCTCGCTCTAGGGTCGGGCCCGACTGCGCCAACCGAGTTCTTGGTGCCCCAAGCCATTCGAAGCGATGGTGAACAGGCCGCCAGCGATGGCCCAGTTCTTGACCATGATCGTCACTTGCCAGGGATCGGCCCGCAATTGCCAATGAAACCAGCTGGTAAACAGGCAATACAGCGCCAGCACCAAAGCCCAGGCCCCGGCAAAAGGGCCGAACACCAAGGCAACGGCGGCAATGAGATCGAAGGCGGCGACGGGCCAGACCAGGCTGCCCGGCAATCCGATCGAGGTGATCATCTGCATCACGGGTGCGGGGTCGGTGACCTTTTGCACCGCGCCGCCGACGAAAAGCAGTGCGATCAGCAGTCGTCCGATCAGGTTCAAGCCATCGCGCATTGGCAGAGGCTGGCAGAGCCATGCGGCAAGGGCAAGCGGTGCGGCGTCACTTGACGGTGATGACCTAGAGGCCGTCGAATTCGCAAAGCGCGTGAACTTCCATCCCCATCGCCTCGAGCTTGCGGCGCCCGCCAAGCGCGGGCAGGTCGACCACGAAGGCGCAGCCGACGACATGCGCCCCCAGCCGCTCGATCAGTTTGATGCCAGCCTCGGCGGTGCCGCCGGTGGCCAGAAGGTCATCGACCAGCAGCACCTTTTCGCCCGGGTGCATGGCATCCTCGTGCACCTCGACCACCGCCTCGCCATATTCCAGCGTATAGGCCTGGCTGATGGTCTGGCCGGGCAGCTTGCCTTTCTTGCGGATCGGCACGAAGCCGGTCGAAAGCTGATGCGCCACGGCCCCGCCCAGAATGAATCCCCGCGCCTCCAGTCCCACGACCTTGTCGATCCGAAGCCCGGCATAGGGGCCGAGCAGCTGGTCAACGCACATCCGGAACCCGCGCGGATCGGCGAAGAGGGTGGTCACGTCGCGAAACAGGATGCCCTCGTGCGGGAAGTCGACGATGGTGCGGATATAGTCTTTGACGGTCTTCTGCATCGCGTGCCCTCAATGGATTGCAGCCTTGAGTATCATGCGCTCAAGGTCTGTCACAACACCCGGCCCGCCACGGCGTCGAGTTTGGCCATCAGTTCGGGGTCGCGTTTGTCGGGGGCGGTCATCAGGGCGAAGGTAAGGGCGCGGTCACAGCCGCAGGGGCAGGCGTCGCGGGCGGGCAGGTGGGTGGGCAGGTGGGCGGGCAGGGACGCCACCACCTTGCGGGCGTTGCCGGCGTTGGCGGTGAGGGTGGCGATGACCTGGGCCACATCGACCGCCTCATGACCCGGATGCCAGCAGTCGTAGTCGGTGACCATGGCAAGGCAGGCGTAGCAGATCTCGGCCTCACGGGCGAGCTTGGCTTCGGGCATGCCGGTCATGCCGATGACGTCGGCGCCCCAGGCGCGGTAGAGGGTCGACTCGGCGAGGGTCGAGAACTGCGGACCCTCCATGGCGATGTAGGTGGCTTTTGGGTGCAAGGTCAGGGTACCTGCGGCTTTTGTGACAGCCTCGCCCAGACGGGCGCAGGTCGGGTGGGCGAGGGAGACGTGGGCGACGCAGCCTTCGCCGAAGAAAGACTTGTCTCGGCCGTGGGCAGCTTGCGCGAAGACTACAAGCCCGGCGACTTCGTGCTGGTCGACCAGTTCA
>JANXPK010000333.1 GCA_025357355.1 Rhodobacterales bacterium | reverse complement strand
GCTACTACCCGCCCACGCTGATCACCGGCCTCTCCGCCGCCTCGACCCTGATGCAAGAGGAAATCTTCGGCCCCGTGCTGGTCAGCATGACCTTCCGCACCCCCAGTGAGGCCGTGGAGCTTGCCAACAACACCCTCTACGGCCTTGCCGCAACCCTGTGGACCGAAAACATCAACCTCGCCCTCGACATCGCCCCCAAGCTCAAGGCAGGCGTGGTCTGGGTCAATGCCACCAACCTTTTCGATGCCGCCGCCGGTTTTGGCGGCATCCGCGAAAGCGGCTTCGGTCGTGAAGGCGGCTGGGAAGGCCTCATGGCCTATCTCAAGCCCGCCCTGAAAACCAAACCCCTGCCGCAGGCCAAACCCGCCCCCGAACCCGCAACCCCTGACGTCAAGGGTCTCGACCGCACCGCCAAGCTTTTCATCGGCGGCAAACAGACCCGCCCCGATGGCGGCTATTCCAAAGCGGTCTACTCCCCCCGCGGCAAACTGCTCGGCCATGTCGGCCTTGGCAACCGCAAGGACATCCGCAACGCGGTAGAGGCCGCCCACGCCGCCAAGGGCTGGGGCAAGACCAGGGCCCACAACCGCGCGCAGATCCTTTTCTACATCGCCGAAAACCTCTCGGCCCGCGCCGCCGAATTCGCGTCCCGCCTTAGCGACCTCACGGGCAAATCCGGCACTGCAGAGGTTGAAGCCTCGATCCATCGCCTGTTCACCTATGCCGCCTGGGCCGACAAATTCGACGGCGCGGTGAAATCCGTGCCAATCCGTGGCGTCGCCCTTGCCATGAACGAACCGACCGGCGTCATCGGCATAATCTGCCCCGACGAGGCGCCACTTCTTGGCCTGATCTCCACCCTCGCCCCCGCCATCGCCATGGGCAACACCGTGATCGTCGTCCCCTCCGAACCCGCCCCCCTTGCCGCCACCGACTTCACCCAGATCCTCGAAACCTCCGACTTGCCCGCTGGCGTCGTCAACATCGTCACCGGCAGCCATGCAGAGCTTGCCAAACCCCTTGCCTGCCACCTCGACGTCGATGCCGTCTGGTCGTTCTCCTCCACCCCGCTCTCCACCCTGATCGAGAAAGAGGCGGCCGGAAACCTCAAGCGCACCTGGGTCAACCATGCCCGGGCCCGCGACTGGCCCGGCCGCGACGGCGAGGGCCGCGCCTTCCTGCGCGCCGCAACCG
>JANXPK010000317.1 GCA_025357355.1 Rhodobacterales bacterium | reverse complement strand
CCAAAGAATGAAAACCGCCATGCCCGGTCTTCAAGGTGGGCGGGCCACACCTCCAGACTGTCGCCGCGCACCCGGAACGACCCTCGGGTAAAGGCCTGATCGTTGCGCCGGTAGGCCTGCGCCACCAGTTCCGTCATGATCCGCCGCTGGTCGTAGGCCTGTCCCACGATCAGGTCCTGCGTCATCGCCGAATAGGTTTCCACCGAGCCAATGCCGTAGATGCAAGACACCGAGGCGACGATGATCACGTCGTCGCGTTCCAGCAGCGCCCGGGTGGCCGAATGGCGCATCCGGTCGATCTGTTCGTTGATCTGGCTTTCCTTCTCGATATAGGTGTCGGTGCGGGCGACATAGGCTTCGGGCTGGTAATAGTCGTAGTAGCTGACGAAATACTCGACCGAGTTGTCGGGGAAGAAGCCCTTGAATTCGGCATACAATTGCGCGGCAAGGGTCTTGTTCGGGGCCAGTATGATCGCCGGTCGCTGCGTCTCCTCAATCACCTTGGCCATGGTAAAGGTCTTGCCGGTGCCAGTGGCGCCAAGCAGCACCTGATCGCGGTCCCCGGCCAGCATGCCCTTGGCCAGCTCGGCAATCGCCGTCGGCTGGTCGCCCGCCGGTTTGAACGGGGTCTGCATGACAAACCGCCGCCCGCCCTCCAGTTTGGCGCGGGTCAGGACCTCGGGTCGCGGGTTGAGGGCGTTACTGTTGTTGTGCGGCATGTGATTCCCTCCGGCACCTCAGTCTATTCCGTTTTTGTTCACGGGGAAGGGGTCCGTTAAGGGCCGTTAACCTTGGCTACCTTACCGTAAAGAAATGCCCTTCAATCTTAAGGAAAATGCCGGAAAAAGCCGCAGCTTTCAGTTGAAATCCGTGCCCTCTGAGGGCAGATTGACCGGGCAAGCAGCAAACTGCGCTGTCGGCTGGTTGCACCACACACCCCACCCACTCCCCGTGACCGGCCGACAGCCTTCCTCTTGCTCCACGCAAAACCGCTTTGTGCCTGGGACCGATTGCGCTAGGCTGAAAGCCTAGTGGAGGCCTGCCATGACCAAACGGCCTGAACGCCACACCCTTTGCGCATCATCAGCGCTTTCCACAGGCATCGGAGACGGAGCCTCAACCGCCTTTCGCCGTCGAGCTGGTTGATTATCTGATGGCAGGGGTGGTGTTTGATCGTCGAACGGTCCGCGCGCTGGTCCCGCAATCTCTTGACTTGGCACCTCGCGTGCACGGCTTTTTTGCCACCGGTCACGCGCCCTTTGGCTGGGGGATCACGCCGTTTTCGAATTTCTACCTTGCCC
>JANXPK010000308.1 GCA_025357355.1 Rhodobacterales bacterium | reverse complement strand
TCTGGCCGAACTTGCGGCCGAGCCGGGGGTCATCGCCCTGGCACTGCATGTCGACTATTGGGATTACATCGGCTGGGCGGACAAATTCGCCAGCCCGAAATTCACCGACCGCCAAAAGGCCTATGCACGGGCGGCCGGCAGCAACACGATCTACACGCCCCAGATGATCGTCAACGGAACCGACCGCGTTGAAGGCAGCGACCCCAACAAGGTCGAAGGCGCCATCCGCCGTCACCAGTCCGCCGAACCGATGGTCACGCTGCGCCTGATGCGGGCGGGTGGCACCCTGACGATCACGGCCTCGGCCAAGGCCGTTCTTGGCAAGAAGCTGATCGTGGAGTTGATCCGTTATAACCCCAAAGCCAGGGTCGAGATCGAATATGGTGAGAACGCCGGCAAGACCATCGAATACAGCAACACCGTCACAAACTGGCTGCGCGTCGGCGAATGGGAAGGCGGTGAGGATTTCGAGTTGAAGGTTCCGGTAGAAGGCGAAGAGCCCGTCGTCGTGATCCTGCAGGCCGACGGACCGGGCACGATCTTTGCGGCGTCCGAACTGAAGTGACAGGTGCGCAATGAATGCGCACCCTACGCAGAGGCTATTTCCACCGCCGGTGCACCCAGAACCACTGGCCGGGATGGGCGCGGACCTGCGCCTCCAGTGAGTTGTTGAGGGCCTGCGTCATCTCGGCTGCGGTGGAATGGGCGATGGCCCCCTCGACCACCAGATCAAAGTGCAGCCCGTCCGGCTGCCGGATGCCGTAGACCGGCACCAGCAGGCAATCGTATTTCAGCGCCAACTCTGCCGCTGACAGGGCGGTCAGGGCGCGGTGACCCAGAAAGGTCAGGGGTGCGCCGTGGTGCATGTGCTGGTCGATCAACATGCCCAGCATGCCGCCCTTGCGCAAATGGGTAACCAGATCCGCCAGCCCGCGCCGCCCGCGCGGAAACAAGGGCTCTGAAATGGCGCGGATGGTGGCGGCGAAATGGCGGTCGAAATAGGGGTTGCGTTGCGGGCGGTAGAGCGCCGCAACGGCCATGCCGCGCGATGCCAGCACGGCACGCGCAATGTCATGGTTGCCGAAATGCCCCGAGACCAGAATGACCCCGCGCCCCTGACGTTGCGCATCAAGGATCTGGTCGAGGCCAAATCCCAGAAGC
>JANXPK010000273.1 GCA_025357355.1 Rhodobacterales bacterium | reverse complement strand
CAAGACCGCCGCCAACCAGCACTTCAAAACCCGGTTCGCCGTTCAGACGTGCCATTCGCAAGCCGATGTCATGTGCTGCGGTGACGGCGCGGTCGTTGGGCGCGCCGGTGATGGCGATCTTGAACTTGCGCGGCAGGAACTGAAACTCCGGGTGGTCGGTGGACCATTGGCGCAGAAGTTCGGCATAGGGGCGGGGGTCTTCGATCTCATCGGCCGCAGCCCCGGCGAAATGGTCGGCGGTGACGTTGCGCACGCAGTTGCCAGAGGTCTGGATGGCATGCATCTCGACATCGGCCAAGGCGGCGAGAATGGCCGGCACATCGGGCAGTTTCGGCCAGTTGAACTGGATGTTCTGCCGGGTGGTGAAATGGCCATAGCCCTTGTCCCAGGTGTCGGCAATATAGGCCAGCTGCCGCATCTGGCGCGGGTTCAAGGTGCCATAGGGAATGGCGACGCGCAGCATGTAGGCGTGCAGTTGCAGGTAAAGCCCGTTCATCAGACGCAGCGGGCGAAATTCATCCTCGGTCAGCGAGCCGTCAAGGCGGCGGGCGACCTGACCCGAAAACTGGGCGACGCGGGTGCGCACGAACGCCTCGTCGAAGTCGTTGTAGTTATACATTGGGAAGGTCCACCTGCTTGCCATGGGCATAGTTGGAAGGGCCGCGCGTGCGGAACGCCTCGCGGAAATGGGTTGGTTCCGGGCCGTTCGGCCCTTGTTTGGCATCGGCCAGATAGGCGCCGATCACCAGCAGCCTTTGGGCTGCGGCATGCAGCAGGCGCATCTGGGCGTGGGCCTCGTCCTCGATCAGTTCGGCGTCGTGATGCAAGGGCGACCAACGGTCGTCGGCGGTCAGGTAGACCACATCGCCCTCGCGCAGGCGGTTGGCGGTGACGATCTTGGGGGTAAAGCGGCTCATGCGCGGGCCTCCTTGCGTTCGGTGAGGGCCTGGGTGGCCTGGCGCGGGGCCAGGCCGTAAAGGATGACGGTGGGACCTGCAAGCTGGGCTGCCGCCTCGGGCAGCGTGGCGAGGTTGGCGGCCATAATGCGTTGATCGGGGCGGGAGACGTTTTCGATCAGGGTGACAGCGGTGGCGGCATCGGCGCCGTGCATCAAGAGCCTGCCTTGGATGAAGCGGGCGCTTTTCTTGCCCATGTAGATGGCGGTGACCTCGCCCGCCCGGGCCATGGCGCGCCAGTCCTGCTCGGCAAAGCCGTCCATGTCGTGGCCGGTGACGATGCGCAGCGCGGCGTTGCGACCGCGCCGGGTCAGGCTTTGGCCGATGGCGGCGGCGGCAACGGTGGCAGAGGTCAGGCCGGGCAGGATGCGAAAGGTCAGGCCCGCCGCTGCCAAAGCCTCGATCTCCTCATCCAGACGGCCGAAGATGCCGCTGTCACCGCCCTTGAGGCGGACGATGCGGGCGCCGGTCAGGGCTGCGGCCACCAGCGTGGCGTTGATGTCGGCTTGATCCGTCGAGGGGCCGAAGCCCTCTTTGCCCATGTCGATCCGGGTCGCGGTCGCGGGGATCAGGGCAAGGATTTCGGGACCGACCAGCCGGTCATGGATCACCACATCCGCCTCTTGCAGCGCGCGATATGCGCCCAGGGTCAGATGGTCGGCCGCACCGGGACCGGCGCCGACAAAGCTGACGGCGGTGGGTGCGGCGAAGGGCGGCAGATCGGTCATGGCGGTTTCCACTGATTTCTGTCTCTAATATAGAATATTTTCCCGGTTCAGGACCAGTGGGGCTTGCCAATAAGGACGCTTGTTCCAAATATGGGCGCAGGCGGAACATGGTTCCGCAAATCGGGGGATCAGGCGAATGGCAGCCCATGTGGACGAACTGGACCGGAAAATCCTTGGGGAGTTGCAAGAGGATGCCGATCAGTCGCTGGACGAGATAGCCCGGAAAGTCGGCTCTTCCAAGACCCCGGTGTGGAACCGCATCCGTCGGTTGCGCGAACAGGGCGTCATCAAACGCCAGACCGCCATCCTCGACCCTGAAGAGCTGGGGCTGGAGGCGTGCTTTTTCGTGCTGATCCGCACCAGCGAGCATGAGGCGGGCTGGGAGAAACGGTTTCTCGACGTGGTGCGCCGGCGGCCCGAGGTGTTGGAGGCGCACCGGCTGGCAGGCGACGTCGACTACATCCTGAAGGTCTGGGTCAAGAACGCCCGCGCCTACGACGCCTTTTATCAGGCACTGATTGCCGAGGTGAAGATCTACAACGTCACAGCGCTTCTGAGCATGGAGGAGATCAAGATGACGACGGCGCTGCCGCTTTAGGCCTGTGCGCGTACCATCAACCGTTTCAACCCGTGGAAATGATAGACATCGGCATAGGCGGGCGGTTCGGTGAGGCGCAACCCCGGCAGCCGTTCAAACAGGATCGGCAAGGCGGTCTGCAACTCCAGTCGCGCAAGGGGGGCGCCGACGCAGAAGTGCAGACCGGCCCCAAAGGTGACGGTGGGCTTGATTGGGCGTTTGGGATCAAACTCGGCGGGATCGTCCCAAACACCGGGGTCGCGGTTGGCGGCGGCCAGCAGCAGCGCCACCTGATCGCCACGGCGGAAGGTGTGGCCCATGACGTCGACGTCCGCATAGACCCAGCGGGTGAACATGTGCAGGGCGGGATCGAAGCGCAATATCTCCTCGACCGTGGGCTCGGGATGGGCAAGGGAGGCTTGGGTGCCGGTTTCCAGCAGGGTTTTGACGCCATTGCCGATGGTATGGACGGTCGCCTCGTGCCCCGCATTCAACAGCAGAATGCAGGTGGAGATCAGCTCGTCGGTCGTCAGCCGCTCGCCCGCTTCTTCGGCGGCGATCAGATGGGTGATCAGGTCATCGGCAGGCCGGGCGCGGCGTTCTTCGACATAGGACTGCATGAAGGCGACAAATTCCTTGGCGGCAGCGACGGCGCGGTCCTCGCGCGCCCGATCACGACCGGCCATGTACATGCCGACCATGGCGTTGGACCATTTCAACAGGTCATCCGACATCGCTTCGGGCACGCCCAGCAGGCGGGCGATGATGATGACCGGAAGTTTGGCGCCGAAAGCCTTCAGCAGGTCGAACTCGCCTGCCGGGAAAGCGTCGATCAACTGAAGCGACAGAGCAGCAATCTCGGGCTGCAGGGCAGTGATGCGGCGCGAGGTGAAGGCGCGCAGGACGAGGGAGCGCAGGCCGGTGTGGCGCGGCGGCTCCAGCTCCAGCATCGAATGGGCCTCGACGGCGTAGAACGGCCGCAGATGATCGGGGATGGCAAGGGGTGTGGGGCTTTCGCGCCCCAGACGGCGGTCGCGGAAGATGGCGTGGCAGGCGGCGGCGTCGCCGGTGCAGATGAGGTTGTAATCTTTCCAGTAGAAAAACGGTCCGGCACTGCGGGCGGTCTCGTAAAACGGGTAGGGGTCTTGCACAAAGGCGGGGTCCGTGGGCGATTGGCTGAAACTTTGCATCACGCCCGCTCTCCCGGCAGGCCTTGCGCGACGATCACGCCGACCCCGACCAGTGCCGCACCCCCAGCTTGCCACCAGCTCCACGCGCCGCCCCAGATCAGTGCCATCAGCATCACGTAAAACGGCGTGGCATTGATGTGAATGGACGCCATGCCGATGCCAAGCCGTTCGACCGACATGATGAACATGACCTGACTGATGGCCAAGGAACCGACGGCGAAGAACAGCAGCGCGGCCCATTCGCGCCCCCCCATCAGCGCCAGATCGGGCGCGGGGGTAAAGCCCGTTTGCTGAAGGATCACGGTAAGGACCGCCATGACCAGGGCCGCCCCTCCCAAGGTCACGGCGGTGCGGCCAAGCGGGGTCTGATCGGGAAAAGCGGTCACGGTCAGGCGCGAGCCAAAGGTGAACAGCACCGTCGAGGCCAGACAGATCAGCGCCCCCAGACCAAAGCTGACGCCGTTGATATTGGGGCCCAGCGCCACCGCCCCGCCCGCCATGGCGAACACAAAGCCCGCGATCAGCGCGGCGGTCAGCTTGCGCCCGTCAAGTGCAATCTCCAGCGACAGGCCGATGATCGGCAAGGCGGCAGAGATCACCGCAACCGTCACGGCATTGGTCAGCAACTGACCGATGATCACCAAGAGCGACCCCGCGCCGATCATCGCACCAACCCAGACGCCGCGCAGCCAGTTGGCCCGGCGCAGCGCCTGCGGACCCTCGCGCCACAGCCAGAACGGCAGCAGCGCCAGCGCCGCCAGCACCAGACGCATCGCCGACAATGGCAGCGGCGGCAGGATCGGCAGCAGCAGGCCATTGGCAGGCAGACCCGCCGACCAGATCACCATCGAGATCAGGCAGATCAGGTGGGCGGACCACAGGCTGCTTTGCGGCTTGAAGGGGACGGCGATGGTCATGCGGTCATGTTCCCGGCCCGGCTTGCGGTTTTCTGTCTTGCGGGCGACAGAAGAGCGCTCTCAGGCGGCAGAAAGTGCGGCGACGATGGCGCCGAAATCGGCAGCCTTCAGGCTCGCCCCGCCAACCAGGGCACCGTCCACATGCGGCACGGCGAAAATCTCGGCAGCGTTCGACGGCTTGACCGAGCCGCCATACAGGATGCGAATGCCAGCCGCCCTGGGCCCGATCAGCGCGGTCAGACGGGCGCGCAGAAAGGCGTGAACCTCGGCGATCTGGGCGATAGTCGGGGTGCGGCCGGTGCCGATGGCCCAGACCGGCTCATAGGCAATCACCAGGTCGCCGCCTTTGGGGGTGGAGCCGTCAAGCTGCGTGCCGATCACGTCAAGTGTCTGGCCACGATCGCGCTGCGCCTCGGTCTCGCCGATGCAGATGATCGGGGTCAGTCCGGCGGTCAGTGCGGCTTTGGCCTTGGCAAGGATCAACGCGTCGCCCTCGCCATGGTCGGCGCGGCGTTCGGAATGGCCAAGGACGACATAGGTCGCCCCGGCATCCTTCAGCATCGCCGCCGAAATGTCGCCAGTATGAGCGCCCGCAGCGTCAGGGTGGCAATCCTGCCCGCCCAACCGCAGGTTCGACCCCCGCGCGGCCCAGTTCATCTGGGCAAGCAGTGTGGCAGGCGGGCAAAGCAGCATCTCGCAAACCGGTGCCGGATGGGCGGCGAGCAGCGCCTGCACCTCGCCCAGCGAGGCCGCAAGCCCGTTCATCTTCCAGTTTCCGGCTGCGAGTTTCTGCATGGTTTCCTCCCAAGTTCTGGCGGGAATAGCGCGGATTATCCGGCAATGCCAGTGATGATGCAGGCCAATTTGACGTGACCGGCCGTAACGGGTCTTGCCTTCCTTCTCTTCCCCGATGCGCCAAAGCGTATCGGGGACGCGCACGACCGCGGTCATGTTCATCCCCTTCCTCACCATGGCTCCCAGCCCAATCTCCCTTGCCTTGCGCTTAAGCGCTGCGGCAATCGGACCGATAAGGGCGCCACCGGAGCCCTTATCAGGCGGTCCTTTGGCACTTGTGGCGAGGGCGGCCATAGCGGCCACACGGCCATCGTGAAGTTTCCATCAAGGGCCGCTGTTTTCTTGCGCCCACACCTGGAGAAGGAAGAAGTTGAAATCCGGTTAATTTCAAAACCTATCTCATTGATTAGTAACGATAATAGCGTCGGTCCGAGGTTCGGACCGTCGCAGCGTTTGTCGGGCAAAC
>JANXPK010000236.1 GCA_025357355.1 Rhodobacterales bacterium | reverse complement strand
CGGTTGGAGCCCTAGCCATGAAGATGACCTTTGACGCCCGCATCGTGGGGGCGGAGATTCACTGCGAAATAGGCTCTGACAGCGCCATTTCGGCCCCGATTTTCTGCTGCTCCAACTTCGCGCCCAGCCTCGTCATATCCGGAGGCACCCTTTTGCGCACCGTTGCGGGCTATACCGAGGTGGCACTGCCCGACATCCCGGTAGGCGGCAGCGTGCCCTTGGTGATGGCCTATGTGCATCGTGGTTTTGCGCCTAAAAACCGGGCCTGGCTGCCCCTCGGCCCCTATCTGCGCACCAAGACCGGCACGATCGCGTTGCCGTCCACCGAAACCGGCGTGCGCGTCAATGCGGCGCCGCCGCGGACGGCGCCACAGTATGCCGGGCTGAAGCTGGTACCACAGCCGATGTCGTGGCAGCCGTCCGTCGGCAGTCTGGCCGTGACGGGCTTTGCCAGCAGCGATCCTCGTCTTGCCCCGGTTGCCGACCTGGCAGAGCGGCTGAACTTCGCGCCGTTTCTGGATGCGGCCGGGGTGCCATTGGCGTTGACCCAGGACAGCACATTGGTGGACGGCGCCTATGAAATCACCCTTTCTCCCGAGGGGATCAATGTAACACAAAACGACACTATGGGCCTGTTTAGTGCCACAATCACCCTCATGAACCTGCACGAAACCTATCAGGGTGCCTTGCCCTGCGGCATCATCAAGGATGCGCCGCGCTTTGGTTGGCGCGGCCAGCATCTGGACTGCGCGCGGCATTTCTACACCGTCGAGACGATCCTGCGCCTCCTGGACCTGATGGCGCTGCTCAAGCTCAACCGCTTTCACTGGCATTTCTCGGATGACGAGGCATTCCGGGTCGAGGTCACCTGCGCGCCGGAACTGTGGCAGAAAACCGCGATCCGGGGCGAGGGGCAGTTGGTGCCCGGTGTCTATGGTGGGGGCATCCGCGCCGGTGGCAGCTATTCCAAGGCCGATGTCAAACGCGTGCTGGACCGGGCGGCGGCCTTGCAGATCGAGGTTCTGCCAGAGATCGAGGTGCCCGCCCATGGCTATGCCCTGAACATCGCGCGGGGCGGCATGCGTGACCCTGGCGACAACTCGACGGCCGTCTCGGTGCATGGCTATCTGGACAATGTGATCAACCCGGCGATGCCCGAAACGTGGAGGCTGATCGAGCCCTTGGCTTTGGAAGTGGCAGGAATGTTCCCCATCGGCATCCTTCATCTGGGCTGTGACGAGTTGCCGCCCGCCGCATGGAGCGCCTCGCCCGCCATCAATGCGCTCAAGGTCGAACATGGGCTGGAAACCCGCGACGACGTGCAGGGCTGGATGATGGCACGTCTGGCCGGGTTTCTGGAACGCCACGGCATCCGCTCGGCGGCGTGGGAAGAGGCGGCCAAGGGGGCCAATGGCGGGCTTGGCCACGGGGCACTGCTGTTTTCATGGACCGGGCAGGGACCGGGGATCGAAGCGGCGCGCCGTGGTTATGACGTGGTGATGTGCCCGGCTCAGAACGTCTATTTCGACATGGCCCACACCCGCGACCCTGACGACTGGGGTGCGACCTGGGCGGCCACCGTGGCGTTGGAGGATGTGATGAACTGGCGGCCGGTGCCCACCGGGGCCGAGGATGTGGCCGACCGGATCGTCGGGGTGGAAGGCTGTTTCTGGTCAGAATTCACCACCAGGGATGCCGAAATGGAGCCGATGCTGGCACCGCGTATCCTGGGGTTGGCCAACAAGGGCTGGGACCGCAATGACAGCGTCGATGGGCCGGGGCTGCGCGCCTTGGCCCAAAGCTACGCTGCCGTGTTTGACAGGATGGGTTGGCAACGTCATGCCGGAGCCTGAACCCGGCCCAGTACGCGCCATTCGGCCGGTATTGGTCGGAAAAAACGAGGCCTGCAAAGGTTGAAATCCGGTTAACGTGAATTTTCAACCTATTGTAATATAACCATAACACACTCGGTCCGAACCTCGGACCACGGCGCTTTGAGACCCGCCAGGCCACTGTTCGAAGGCCCTGCCGATCACCCAAACAGCGCTTTGGCCTGCGCCGAAGTATAGCGGCCCAACCGGACATCCTCGGCCACCAACGCTGGGTCGCGCAGCTTGGGCTCACCATAGCCGCCGCCACCGGGGGTGCGGACGCGGACAGAGTCTCCTGGGTTGAGAAGGATGTCCTGCGCCTTGGACAGGTGTTCAGGCACACTGACCTGACCAGCGCGGGTGATCTCGACCCGGTTCACCGCGCCCTCCTGACCGCCCAAAGCGCCCAATGGGCCGGTGCGGCCGTGGTCCATCACAAAGCTGGCCCGGGCAGTGCCACGCAGCAGCTCGATCTCGTAATCCAGCCCAAAGCCGCCGCGCTGCTGGCCCGCGCCGCCAGAGCCCTCATGCAAGGCATAGTGGCGGTAAAGCACGGGGTAGTTCTGCTCCATGATCTCGACCGGCGGCGCTTTGGAGATGCCGATGGTGGAACAGCCGTTGCTGAGGCCGTCGTGCCCCGCGTTGCCGCCATAGCCGCCGCCAGAGATCTGGTACATCACATAGTCGCGGCCGTTTTCGGGGTCATGGCCGCCGAGCCCGAAGTTTCCGCTTGTCCCGGCAGGGGCGGCCGTGACGCGATCAGGCAAGGCCTGCACCATGGCGGCAAACACCGCCTCGGCAATGCGCTGGCTGACCTCGGCCGCGCAACCGGAAACCGGGCGCGGATAATGGGCGTCAAGAAAGGTGCCCTCGATGCCGGTCACTTCCAAAGGTTCGAATGCGCCCGCAGAGATCGGAATATCGGGGAAGATGTGGCGCATGGCGAGGTAGACCGACGACAGTGTGGTGGCGCGGACCGAATTCATCGGCCCCATGCAGGGCAGCGAAGATCCGGTGAAGTCGAAATGCAGCACCTCGCCCTTGCGCTCAACCGTGAGGGCGATGGTGAGCGGTTGATTGACCACGCCGTCGCTGTCGACAAAGGCACGGGCGGTAAAGCGGCCTGCCGGGATCAGCGCGATCATGGCGCGCATCTGGTCGGCAGCGCGTCTGCGCAGGGTGGCGACGGCTGCAACGACAGTCGCATCGCCGTAGCGGTCCAACAAAGCCGCCAGCCGCTCTGCCCCGATGAGCAGCGCCGAGGCCTGGGCCTTGACGTCACCGATGCGCTGTTCGGAGACGCGGATGTTGGAGCGGATGATGTCCCAGATCTCGCGATCCATCACGCCCCTCTTGAACAACTTGACGGGCGGCAAGCGGAGACCCTCTTGCTCCGCCGAAATGGCGCTGGCGGAAAACCCGCCGGGCACGGCACCGCCAGTATCGGGCCAATGGCCCGTGTTGCTGAGCCAACAAAAGATCCGGCCATCGCGCCAGAACGGCATGGCAAAGCGCACATCCATCAGATGGGTGCCACCGAGATAGGGGTCGTTGACGATGTAGATGTCACCCGGCACGGGTGCAGCCGTCTCGCCATTGGCGATGCGGGCAATGAGAGTGCGGGTCGAGAACTGCATGACGCCGACAAAGACCGGCAGCCCCTGCGCCCCTTGAGCGATCAGCGCGCCATCCTCGGCGGCATAGATACCGTCAGAACGGTCATTGGCTTCGGCAATCACCGGCGAGAAGGCGGCGCGCGAGAAGGTCAGATCCATCTCGTCGCAAACCTGTTGCAGACCAGCCTGGATGACGGCGAGGGTGACGGGATCAAGCATGATGGACCTCGATGATCAAGTTGCCGTCAGGGTCAGAGACCACATGGCAGCCGGGTTCGATGAGGGTGGTGGTGTCCATCTGTTCGATGATCGCCGGGCCCCCTAGGGACAGGCGGGCAGGCAAAGTATCACGCCAATAGACCCGGGTATCTAGCCATTGGCCAAACCAGACCGGGCGCGTTTCGCGCGCCACAGGGGTATCTGTGCGGCCAGAAGGCTCGATCAGCCGGCCAAGGTCGGTTGCGGGTCTGCGGCCGATGACAGAGCAGTTGAGGTTCATCAGGTTGGCACGGATACTAGGCAGTTCGACCTGAAACCGGGCGAAATAGGCGGCTTCGAACCGGGATTGCAAGGCTTCGCGTGATGGGGTGGCGCCGGTCAGCGAGATGCGCAGCAGGTGGGTCTGGCCAATAAACTGCATGTCGGCGGAATATTCCGTCTCGATACCGGTAAGGGCGACCGGTTCTGCCGCAATCAGGGCGCGACCCCGTGCGTCCTGCCCGGCGAGGATGGCGTGAACCGCGGTTATGTCGGTCTGATCCAAAGGGCTGTTCAGGGTGCGGACGAAATCATGTCGCAAGTCGGCGAGCACACAGCCAAGAGCGTTGGTGATGCCGGGGCGGGCTGGGACAAGAACGCGCGGCACCGCCAGTTCGCGGGCTAGCGCAACGGCGTGCAGCGGCCCGGCACCGCCAAAGGCGAACAGGGCAAAGTCGCGCGGATCGGCACCCATCGAGATCGAGACCATGCGGATAGCCCCGGCCATGTGGGTATTAGCGATGCGGATCACCGCCTCTGCCGCCTCTTCCACCGACAGGCCCAAAGGGCGGGCGATCTGCGCGGCCATGGCCTGCCGCGCGGCCTCGACCGTAGTCCCAAAGCGGCTTGCTGGCAGGCGGCCCAACAGGAGGTTTGCATCGGAAATCGTCACTAACAACCCACCACGACCGTAGCAGACCGGGCCCGGCACCGAGCCTGCGCTTTCCGGCCCGACCCGCAACATGCCTCCCGCGTCAACCCGGGCGATCGACCCACCCCCGGCGCCAACCGTGCGGACATCGACCATCGGCACGTGGATCGGCATGGCATATTCCACCTCGATCTCGCTCGACACCGGGGCGCGGCCATTGCGGATCATAGCGACATCGGTCGAGGTGCCGCCCATGTCATAGGTCAGAAGGTTGGGCATGCCAGCCCGCCGTCCTGTAGCGATCGCAGCCATGACACCTGATGCTGGACCGGACATAACGGTCTTGACCGCCTCTTTGGCGACGTTTTCGGCGGCCACCATGCCGCCGTTGCCGTTCATCACCAAGAGCGTGTTGCGATAGCCGCGTTTGCGGAGATCAGAGGCCAACCGCGCAATGTAACGCTCCAGCAAAGGCTGCACCGAGGCGTTGACAGCGGCGGTCACCCCGCGTTCGTACTCTCGGCTTTCCGACAGCAAAGCATGGCCCGTGGTGATATAGGGGTTGGGCCAAAGGTCGGCGGCGATTTCGGCCGCGCGCAGTTCATGGGCCGGGTTGGCATAGGCATGCAGGAAATGGATGACAAGGCTCTCGCAGCCCGCATCGAGCAGAATTTGCACGGCAGAACGCACGGCGCTTTCGTCCAATTTAGTCACAACGCGGCCCGCAGCGTCCATCCGCTCAGGCACCTCCAGCCGCAGATCACGCGGGATCACCGGACGGAACTGGCCGGTCATGCCGTAGGCTTGTGGTCGGGTGCGGCGGCCGAGCTCCAGGACGTCGCGAAAGCCTTGCGTGGTAATCAGGCCGGTCTTGCTGAGCCTGCGTTCCAGAACGGCATTGGTCGTCGTGGTTGTGCCGTGGACGATGATGTCGATGTCCGACAGCGACACCCCTGCGGCCTCGAATGCCGCCAGAACGCCACCGGCCTGATTGGGCAGCGTGGTCGGGACCTTGGCCATGCGGACGGCGCCGCTGGCGGGGTCCAGGATCATCAGATCGGTGAAAGTTCCGCCGACATCGACACCGGCCACCAGACCCGCCATCAACGTAACCCGTCCTCGCCTTTGATCTGCCAAACTTCCAGGCCTCCCATGCGGCTATGCACGCGCCCACCCTTGGCCATCGCCAGCACGAACGCGATCTCGTCGTCGCGGGGTGCATCGGGAACAGTGACAGTGATGGCGTCGAAATGGCTGCGGACGTAAGCGGCGTTGATATGGCCCAGCGGCACGTCCAGACCGGCCCCCATCGCCGCGACCTTCATCGCCGACGGCACAATGGCACGGCTTTCACCCAGGCGTTCGCGCATCGCATAGCCGCCCGGCACATGCCACAGCGCGCCATGCTCAGCCTCGCCACCCGCCCCGACGATGGCGCCCTTGCCATAGCCGTCGATCCCCTCGCGCCCAAGGGCGGCAATCAGCCGGTCGGTCATCATCAGACCAAGCGGTTTGAGAGCCGCCATCGCCGCCTGCAAATCAGGCTCGAAACTGCCAGCAAACGGGTTCTTGACGACAGCGATGATGGCGGCACGGTGTCGGGGTGCGGTGGCAGGGCCGCCTTCGTGCAGGATTTCCTCGATTTGCAAGGTGATGCGGCGCAAGGCAAAGTCAGGCATGGGCAGGCTCCTTGAGGGGCAGCGGCCCAAGAAGGCGCTGCGCGGAATTGAGCAACAGGGCGGCGCTGTGGATGAGGCCACAAGCCCGGTAAGCGGTGGCAGCGGCAAGACCGCGGTCGAGGGCGAGGTCAACCTCGGCGTCGGTCAGCGGGCCGACCGCGACGGTGACCAGACGGTCGCCAAGGTCGCTGTCGGCTTGTAGGCTGCGCGCCGGGGCGCGGGTGATTGCGGCATGGCCGGGCAGGTTGACGGCATTGGCGATCATGGTGGCGGCGGCGTCGGCCATGCTGGCGCTGCGGGCAAGCACGGTGACGCTGTCGGCGATGCCAAAGGAAAAGCTGCGCCCGCCCCGGCCAGAGGTGGCAATACCGCGCACGCCATCCCCGGCGTGCAGGGTGAAGCGGTGCGGGGTGGTGCCGATGGCGCTGGTCAGGCTTTCGCCTTGGGTCAGGCACAGAGCTATATCGCCGCCGTTATTGACGTAGGCACGGGTGATGCCGGGAAGGACCATGACCTCCAGCACCGCCTCGGCCACGCTCCCGGCGACAGCGGCCATGGGGGTGATGAAATCAGGGCGAAAGGGGGCCACAGCGGCGGCCATTTTTCGGGCAATCGGGCCGTGTAGAGCCGCTTTTTCGGCGCGCAGGGCCGGAAGTTCGGCAACCAGCTCCTCCAGCAAGCTGTCAAAGCGGTCGATGGCGTTTCGATAGGCAGCTTGACAGGCGGACCACGGTCCCCAGGCCTGACAGATCAGGTCAATCGGCCCGTGGTTCAGGTGCAAACGGCCGTCGGCAAGCCAGCTGGTTTGCGGTCCGGTCATTTCACTGGCCATTGTTCGATCCGTGCGGCGGTCGGGTATTCGCCGCCATCGCGCAAGGCATCCGACAGCGACGTGATCTGATCCGCATGGCCGCCCATGGCCAGGTAATCGGCGCGTGGCAGGGTGAATTCCAGCGGGGCAACCAGGGCGGGCGTCGGGACATAGCCGAAAGCACCCCTGGGAAGGCGCAGGACATCAACCATGAAGGTGATGCCGCCGCCGGGCCAGACATAGCACTCTGCGCCGCCCGAGGTGAGATGGGCCTTGCCGGACTGAACTGACCGGGTCAGCCGCACCGGGTTCTGCGTCACCCCAGCCCGCAGCGACCCACCCGCGCCGCCCATGAACAGAACCGTGCAAAGCGCGGGTTCGCAATTTTCCACAATCAGCGAAACGGTCGCCTCCAGCGTAGTCGGCAAGGGTAACACCTGCGGCTTTAGAGCCTCGTCCAGCACATAATAGGCATAATCCTCGCCCGTCGTTGACACCATCAGCAGGGTCAGGCCGGGGCGGGCGCCTTTCTTGGGATTCCAGTCGCCGACAATCTCCAGCGGATCGGACAGCCGTGTACCGCCCCAGCCCAGACCGGGCTCGGACACCCGGAAATAGCGGCCGGGGGTGGAGCGGTGGCCCTTGATCTTGATACCGGTCGGCTGCCAGCCCAGCACCTTGCCCGCCTGATGTTCCGACACCACGCCGGTGATGTGGTCATCGACGACCACAACCTCGTCGACCAGTCCAAGCCACTGCACCGCGAACATCCCGATGGTCGCCGAGCCGCAGCCAACCCGCATCCGATGTTCGGTCACGCCATCGACCACCGGCGCACGTCCGGCCTGAACAGTGACGCTTTCGCCACCGTCAATGGTCAAGTCCACCGCTTCGGCATTGCACAGCGCCAGCATCGCGGCGCAGGTCTCGCGTCCCTCGGGCTTGGAGCCGCCGGTCAGATGGTGGACCCCGCCAATGGACAGCATCTGGCTGCCGTATTCTGCCGTGGTGACATGGCCGATAACCTCGCCCTTGTGCCGCACCGGCGCACCTTCGCGGCCGAGAAAGCGATCAGTGTCGATCTTCGCCTTGACGCCGCAGTACGAAAAGATCGCCTCGGTGACCACGGTCACCATGTCGGCACCCGCGACCTGGGACGACACGATAAAGGGGGCGGGTTTGTAATCGGGGTAGGTGGTGCCGGTGCCGATGCCGGTCAGGACGACATCGGCAGGCATCGGGTCGCCGTCCCACTCACGTGCCGCGAACGGTACAAGCCGCCGATCAGAGCCTATTGCCCGAGAAAGCATGACCACAGGATCGGTGCGCACGATGCGGCCGTCCGCATTGGCATAGCGGTCACAGGCGCCGGTCTGGCCGGGGGCGATGTAGCACATGACGGGACAGGCATCGCAGCGGATCTTGTCGTCACTCATGATCGGACCTTTCGCAGCGCTTCCAGCACCCGATGCGGCAACGCGGGCAGCCGGGTGATGCGGGCGCCTGTGGCGTGGGCGATGGCGTTCAGGATGGCGGGAGCCGTGGGGATCAAGACATGTTCGCCCAGACCCTTGGCGCCGAAGGGCCCCTCAGGGTCAGGCACCTCGATCAGCAGGCTTTCGATCGGCGGTACGTCGCCAAAGGTGGGGATGAGGTAGTCATGCAAGTTGTCGGTGCGGCCGGGCACGTACTCTTCCATCAGCGCCATGCCGATGCCCTGCGCGATGCCACCTTCGATTTGACCCGTCGCCAGCAGCGGGTTGATGACACGGCCAAGGTCATGAGCTGCGGTGATTTTGTGCAACTTGACGGTTCCGAGGGCGGGATCAACCGACAGCTCCACCATTTGCGCGCCATAGCCATAGACGGCATAGGGGCTGCCTTGGCCATCGGCGTCAAGCGGCTTGGTCGGCGGATCGTAACTTGCTTCGGCAGAAAGCACGTAGCCAAAGGCATCTGTGGGCAGGTTGCAAAGCGTCACTTTGCGCCGAACAGAGCCTTCTGAGACCGTGATGATATCACCGGACAGTTCAAGCCATGCCTCCGGCCCGGCATTTGCGCGGCGCAGGATTATGGCACGCAATTCGCGGCCAGCGGCCAAAGCGGCGCGCCCGGTGACATAGGTCTGGCGGCTGGCCGAAGTTTTCCCGGCGTCGGGTGTCACCGCGGTATCAGGGCCGATCAGGGTGAAGGCGGCGACCGGCAGGCCCAGCGCCTGCGCCGCGATCTGGGTGATGACGGTGTTGGAGCCTTGGCCGATGTCGGTGGCGCCCTGGTGCAGGATCAACTGGCCGTTGCGGGTGATGCCAATGCGGATGGTCGAGGGGTTGGGCAGCGCGGTGTTGCCGCAGCCGTACCAGCAGGCGGCCAGCCCGACACCGCGCCACAGCTCGGCCTTGGCGTCCTGCAAGGCGCGGTGCCAGTGCGGGCGCAGTGCCGCGAGGCATTCGGCGATGCCGGTCGCCTGCATGACCTGACCGGTGGCAGAGGCATCGCCATCCCGCAGCGCGTTCAGATAGCGGAATTCCAGCCGGTCCAGACCCGCTTTCTGGGCCAGCTCATCAAACAGCGTCTCTTGCCAGACCGCCGCTTGCGGCACGCCAAAGCCGCGAAACGCGCCGGACACCGGCCCGTTGGTGTGGACGGCGCGGGCGTGGGCAGTGATGTGGGGCGTGAGATAGGGGCCAGAGGCATGAACGGGTACGCGGTTGGCCACTGTTGGCCCCCAAGAAGCATAGGGACCAGTGTCAAAGCGCCCCTCAAACTCCATCCCGGTGATGCGACCTTCTGCGTCACAGCCAATGCGGCCGGTGATTTCGGCCGGGTGACGCTTGGTGGTCGAGGCCATGCTTTCGGCGCGGGAATAGGTCATCCGGCACGGGCGTCCAGTCTTCAGCGTCACCAGGCCAATCAGCGGTTGCAGGCTGACATCAAGCTTGGAGCCGAACCCGCCTCCAACTGCCGACGGCCTAATACGCACGCGATGCGGCGGCAGGCCCAGAACGGCAGCGGTGTCGTCGCGGTCCATCACCGGGGCCTGAGTGCAGGCGCGGATGTTGAGCGTCTCACCCTCCATCCAGGCCGAACCCGCCTCGGGCTCGATATAGGCGTGTTCGACAAAAGCGGTGGTGATGCTGCCGGTCACAACATGCGCGGAAACGCCAAGCGCGGCCGCGGCGTCGCCTTTGCGGACATGGCCCGCGACCAGCAGGTTTCGGGGTCTGTTGGGGTGGATCAGAGCCGCATTTTCAGCCTCTGCCAGCGCCGGTGAGCTATGGGCGGCAAGCTTGTGCCAAGTGATCGGGAAGCCGGACAGGTCAGGGTCGGCCCCCGGCTCGAACGCCACCACAGCGACGCATTCACCAGCAAAGCGGGCGGGACCGGTGGCAATGGCGGGCTGGTCGGCAAAGGCCGGGATGACGCCAAAGGCATTGCGGCCGGGGATGTCTGGAGCGGTAAAGATGGCGGCGATGCCGGCTCGCGCTTTGAAGTCAGCCAGGTTGCCAATGACAAAGGTGGCATGGGGGTGGGGCGAGCGGATGGCTTTGACGATAAGGGCACCGACGGGGGCGTAATCGGCCCCAAAACAGTCGCCCGCGACCTTGGCAGCACCATCAAGGCGCGGGATGGGCTGGCCGACGGAGTTTCCGATGAAAACAGGCTCTATTCCGGCTGTGTTGGCCGCAGCAACGGCGGTGATGATCTTGCGATAGCCGGTGCAACGGCAAAGGACGCCGCCAAGGGCCGTCTCTACCTGAGCCGGGG
>JANXPK010000221.1 GCA_025357355.1 Rhodobacterales bacterium | reverse complement strand
AAGACCTCGCGGTCAATCCTGTGCCGCTCGATTACGCAAGCTGCCCGCAGGCCGACATCGTCACGCATGCGAAGGCCGCGTGGGATCTCGCTCTTGAGCTTGGCACCGCGCACGGCTATCGCAACGCGCAGACCACTGTCGTCGCACCCACCGGCACCATCGGTCTGGTGATGGATTGCGACACCACCGGCATCGAGCCTGACTTTGCCCTCGTCAAGTTCAAGAAGCTGGCAGGCGGCGGTTACTTCAAGATCATCAACCTGTCGGTACCCGCCGCGCTCGAAAAGCTCGGTTATTCCTCCGCCCAGATCGCCGAGATCATCGCCTATGCCGTCGGCCATGGCTCCATCGGCAACTGCCCCGGCATCAACACCACCTCCTTGACCGGCCACGGCTTCGGCCCGCGTGAGATCGAAAAGGTCGAAGCCGCCCTGCCCTCCGCCTTCGACATCCGCTTTGTGTTCAACCAATGGACGCTGGGGACGGAGTTCTGCACGAAAACCCTTGGCATCCCGGCCGAGAGGCTGTCTGATCCGGCCTTTGACCTCTTGCAACACCTCGGCTTTACCCGGGCGCAAGTGCAGGCCGCCAACGACCACATCGTCGGCACCATGACGTTGGAGGGCGCGCCCTTCCTCAAGAAAGACCACTACAGCGTCTTCGATTGCGCCAATCCCTGTGGCAAGATCGGCAAGCGCTTCCTGTCGGTCGACAGTCATATCCACATGATGGCCGCCGCCCAGTCGTTCATTTCTGGCGCCATATCCAAGACCATCAACATGCAGAACGACGCCACCATCGCCGACGCATTGGCGGCGTATGAACTGTCGTGGTCCTTGGGCATCAAGGCCAATGCGCTTTACCGTGACGGCTCCAAACTCAGCCAGCCCCTCGCCTCGGCCTTGGTCGCCGATGATGAAGAGGCCGAAGAGGTGCTCGCCACCGGCTCCAATCAGGAAAAGGCCGCCGTTCTGGCCGAAAAGATCGTCGAAAAGATCATCATCAAAGAGATCATCCGCACCAACCGCGAAAAACTGCCCGAACGTCGCAAGGGCTACACCCAAAAGGCCATCGTCGGCGGCCACAAGGTCTATCTGCGCACCGGCGAATACGTCGACGGTCGTCTGGGCGAGATTTTCATCGACATGCACAAGGAAGGTGCGGGCTTCCGCGCCATGATGAACAACTTCGCCATCGCCATCTCGGTCGGCCTGCAATACGGCGTCCCGCTGGAGGAATATGTCGAGGCGTTCACCTTCACCCGCTTTGAACCCGCGGGCATGGTGCAGGGCAACGACTCGGTCAAAAACGCCACCTCGATCCTCGACTACATCTTCCGCGAACTGGCCATCAGCTACCTTGACCGCACTGACCTCGCCCATGTCAAACCGACCGGCGCCTCGTTCGACGATCTTGGTCGCGGCGTCGAAGAGGGCAAGCGCAACGTCTCGGAGGTGTCCGACGCCGCCGCCTCGCGCGGGCTTGAGGTTCTGAAACAGATCTCTTCCACCGGCTATTTGCGCAAGCGCTTGCCGCAGGAGCTGGTGGTGCTGCAAGGCGGCATGGGTGGCATGCAGGGGCTGGGCGGCGTCGGCGATCCGATGTCCAGCCTCAACATGCTGGTGCCCGAAACCGCGCGCTCTGCCGTGACCGGCTTTGCCTCAGCCGCCGCCATGTACACCGCCACCGCGCTCGGCTCGGGCACGGTCAGCATGGATCAACGCTCCAAGGCCAAGATGCAGGGCTACGAGGGCGACCCCTGCGGCGAATGCGGCAACTACACGCTGGTGCGCAACGGCACCTGCATGAAGTGCAACACCTGCGGCGGGACGAGCGGGTGTAGCTGATCTACGCTTGATCACAAAGGCTTACGGCGGGTTCTTCACCCGCCGTTTCTTTGGCGCTCGCCCGAAGCGCCGAAGAATTTTCGTACGAAAATTCTTCCCTCCCGACGCCCGCGCAAAAATCCACACGACCAGTTGACTGGCGCTGCACCTCGCACCGGCGTAGACAGCGGGCAATCTGGTGGAGCGGACAATGCGGCGAATTGCAATTCTGGTTTGGCTTCTGGCAAGCGCCGCCCTTCCCGTCTCGGCGGCCTCGCTCCCCAAACTCCTGACCCCTGTCCTGCGCCTGCCCGCCCGTGTCGGGCCTGCCCGCGTCGCCCTGACCTTTGATGCCTGCGACGGCAGCGTGGACCGCCGCATTCTCGACGCGCTGGAACAGAACGCCATTCCGGCCACCATCTTCGTGACCGGCAAATGGCTGGCCCGCAACGCCGCCGCCCTGGCAGAGATGCAGGCCCGCCCCGACCTTTTCGAGATCGAGGATCATGGCGCGCGTCACCTGCCGGCGGTCGATTATCCGACCACGGTTTTCGGTCTGCGCACGGCGGGCTCGCCCGAGGCCGTGACCCAGGAAATCACCGGTGGCGCACAGGATATCGTGGCCGACGGCAGCCCGGCGCCGCAATGGTTTCGCGGAGCAACAGCGGAATATGACGCCTCTGCCATCGCCGAGGCGCAGACTCTAGGCTACCGCATCGCCGGGTTTTCGCTGAACGGCGACGACGGGGCCATGGCGCCCGAACGGGTGGCGGCAAAGCAGATCGCGGCGGCCAAGGACGGCGACGTCATCATCGCCCATTTCAACCAACCCCGCCACAGCGCCGGGGCCGGGGTGGTCGAGGGGATCCTGGCACTCAAGGCGCGCGGGGTGCAGTTTGTCCGCCTTGACGACGCCTTTGCGCCCAACCCAAGGCGGAACGGTCCGCTGTGATCCCAAAGTCGCGCGCCTGACTCAGGTCAAAGGCTAATATCAGGTTAACGCAAAACCGTAAAATATTGATATTGTTATATAAACACGTCGGTCCGCGGTTCGGACCGTCTGACCGTTCGAACGAGATAGCCGCCCTCAAAGCCCCAGTTTTGCCGCCACCATCTGACCCACCACAGCCGGGTTTGCTTTGCCCCCGGTCGCCTTCAAGACCTGCCCGGTGAACCAGCCTGCCAGCCGCGGGTTAGCCCGGGCCTTTTCGACCTGATCGGGATTGGCCGCCATCAGGGTGTCAATTGCGGCCTCGATTGCTCCAGTGTCGGTGACCTGTTTCATCCCCTCACGTGCCACAATCTCTGACGGATCGCCGCCCTCGGTCCAGATGATCTCGAACAGATCCTTGGCCATCTTGCCCGAGATTTCGCCCGAACCGATCAGGTCCAGCACCGACCCCAGTTGCCCAGTGGAAACCGGGCTGTCGGCAATGGCCAAGCCCTGCTTGTTCAGCCGCCCGAACAGCTCGTTGATCACCCAGTTCGCCGCCGCCTTGCCATCGCGCCCCTTGGCCACCGACTCAAAGAACCCCGCTGAGTCGAGGTCAGCGGTCAGGACGCTGGCGTCATAATCGGTCAGCCCGAAATCGGCCATGAAGCGGGCTTTCTTGGCGTCGGGCAGTTCCGGCATCCCGGCGGCGATGTCATCGACCCAGGCCTGATCAATCTCCAGCGGCAACAGGTCCGGGCACGGGAAATAGCGGTAGTCATGCGCCTCTTCCTTGCTGCGCATGCTACGGGTCTCGCCCTTGTCGGGATCATAAAGCCGCGTCTCTTGCACGACCTTGCCGCCATCCTCCAGAATGGCGATCTGGCGGCGGGCCTCATAGTCGATGGCCTGCGTCATGAACCGCATCGAGTTCATGTTCTTGATCTCGCAGCGCGTGCCGAGTTGCGAAAAGTTCTGCGTGGCCTGATACTTTTCATACTGCCCCGGCCTGCAGACCGAGACGTTGACATCCGCCCGCAAATTGCCGTGCTGCATGTCGCCGTCGCAGGTGCCCAGTTAGCGCAGGATCTGGCGCAGCTTGGTCACATAAGCCGCCGCCTCTTCCGGTCCGCGAATGTCGGGGCGCGAGACGATCTCCATCAAGGCGACGCCAGTGCGGTTGAAATCGACAAAGGACATGGTGGGGTCCATATCGTGGATCGACTTGCCAGCGTCCTGCTCCAGATGGATGCGTTCGATCCGCACCAGACGCGCCACACCGGGGCCCATTTCGACCAGAACCTCGCCCTCGCTAACGATGGGGTGGTAAAGCTGGCTGATCTGATAGCCTTGCGGCAGGTCGGGGTAGAAATAGTTCTTGCGGTCGAAGGCTGAGACGAGGTTGATCTTCGCCTTCAACCCCAGCCCGGAGCGGACCGCCTGTTCGATGCAAAACTCGTTGATCACCGGCAGCATACCCGGCATCGCGGCATCAACGAAGGCGACGTTGGAGTTTGGCTCGGCCCCGACCTGCGTCGAGGCACCGGAGAACAGTTTGGCGTTGGACGAGACCTGAGCGTGGATCTCCATCCCGATCACCAGTTCCCAGTCGTCACGCGCTCCCGCGATGACCTTGGGTTTGGGGGATGTGTAGGTCAGATCAAGCATGGCGCCCTCCGCAATTCTTTTGGCCTTTTAGGCGGGGCAAGAAGACAGGGCAAGGGCATCCCCGTCAGCCCCCCAGTATCCGTTCCACCATCTCGCCCAGATCGTGCGACAACTTTGGGATCTGGCCGATCCGCTCCAATTCGGCCCGCATCTGGGTCTGCCGACTGGCATCGTAGCGCCGCCAGGTCTCGAATGCCGTCGACATCCGCGCTGCCGTCTGCGGGTTCACCGGGTCAAGCCGGATCAGCCAGTCGGCGAGCTGCCGGTAACCGGCGCCCGAGGCATGATGGAAACCGGCGTGATTGCCGGCCAGGGCCCCGATCACCGCGCGGAAACGGTTGGGGTTCTTCCAGTCGAACAGTGGATGCCGCGTCAGGGTCTCGGTCAACGATGCGGTCGTATCGGGGGCCGACATCGCAATCTGCACCCCGAACCATTTGTCCATCACCAGGCGGTCGCCAGACCATTTGGCGTGGAAACGCGCAAGCTCGCGCTGACCCAGCCCGTTGTCGAGCAGGATGGCAAGCGCGCCCAATTCGTCGGTCATATTATCGGCCCCGGCAAAAGCGGCGGTCGCGGCGGCACCTGCATCGACCTTGGCCAGCAGCCCCAGCACGGCCAACCGCAGCGCCCGCCGCCCGGCCGCCTGGGCATCAGGCGAAAAGGGCGCCGCGCTGCGCAGGCTTTGCTCCATCCCCGCCAGATGCGGCAACATGAAACGGGCCATCGCCAGACCGAGGGCCTTGCGGGCAGTGTGAATGGCCGCTGGATCAGGGATGTGGCCGCTGGCTGCCAAGGTAGCCGCCAGTTCATCCTCTCCGGGCAGGCGCAGGGCCAACGCGCGGAACGCGGGATCGAGCGAGGTGTCGCGGGTCAGGACCCAGATGGCCTGGACAAACTCCTTGGCCGGTTCAGCACCCGTCAGGATCATGTCGCACAGGGTGTCCCTTGCCAGACTGCGTCCCGCCTCCCAGCGGTTGAACGGGTCGGTGTCATGGGCCAGAAGGAATGCGCGCTCACCAGCGGGCACGTCGCGTTTCAGGACCACAGGGGCCGAAAACTCGCGCAGGATCGACGCAACGGGGCGCGCGGCGAGGTTTTCAAAAGCGAAGGTCTGGCTGGCCTCGGTCAGCTCCAGCACCCGGGTCGGCACGATCTCGTCGCCGTTCGGGTTCAAGAGACCCACGGCGATCGGGATGACCTTGGGGTCCTTGTCAGGCTGGCCGGGCGTCGGCGGATTGGTCTGGGTCAGGGTCAGCCGGAAAGTGCCGCCCTGCTCCGCAGGCTCCCACACCTCGGCCACGGTGATCTGCGGCGTGCCCGCCTGCGCATACCAGCGTTTGAACTGGGTAAGGTCACGGCCGGTGGTATCCTCGAACACCTTCAGCCAATCCTCGATGGTTGCCGCCTGACCATCGTGACGGTCGAAGTAGAGGTCGAGCGCGCGGGCATAGTCCGCATCCCCCACCAGCCGCTTGAGCATGCCGATAACTTCGGCGCCCTTTTCGTAGACCGTCGCGGTGTAGAAATTGTTGATCTCGACAAAGCTTTCGGGCCGCACCGGATGGGCCAAAGGTCCGCCATCCTCGCGGAACTGCCGGGCGCGCAGGGTCAGCACATCCTCGATCCGCTTGACCTCGCGCGACCGCATGTCGCCGGTGAACTGCTGATCGCGAAACACGGTCAGCCCCTCTTTCAGGCACAGCTGAAACCAGTCACGGCAGGTAATACGGTTGCCGGTCCAGTTGTGGAAATACTCATGCGCAATGACGCCTTCGATCCGGTTGTAGTCATCGTCGGTGGCGGTCTGCGGCGAGGCGAGCACCAGTTTGGAGTTGAAGATGTTCAGCCCCTTGTTCTCCATCGCCCCCATGTTGAAATCATCGACAGCAACGATGTTGAACACATTCAGATCATATTCGCGGCCATAGGTGGTCTCGTCCCATCTCATCGCCCGGATCAGGCTGTCCATCGCGTAGGCGCAACGGTCCTGATCGCCGGGGCGCACCCAGATGTTGAGGCCGATCTTGCGACCGGACATCGTGGTCCAAGGGGCGGAATGGGCGACAAGATCGCCCGCGACCAAGGCGAAAAGATAGGCGGGTTTGGGCCAGGGATCGCGCCATTCCGCCCAGCCCACGCCCTGCCCTTCCCGGTTGCCGTTCGACAACAGGACCGGCATGTCGCTTTCAATGCGGACGTGAAACGGCGCCATGACATCGGGGCGGTCGGGGTAAAAGGTAATGTGGCGAAAGCCCTGTGCCTCGCATTGGGTGCAATAGAGCCCGCGCGACATGTAAAGACCCTCAAGCGTCGTGTTCGCTTGCGGAGCAATCTCGACCTCGGTGGCCAGAGTGAAAGACCCGAAGGGCAGCGTTTGCGCCGGGATGGTCAATCCGCGGTCGTCTGGGGACGCGAGCACGGCCTTGCCATCCACGGTGCAGGAGACCAGACGTAAACCCTCGCCATCCAGCCGCAGGTCGTGACGGCCCGGGCGGTCTGGATTGGGGCGCAGGGCCAAGCGTGCCAGCACACGGGTCGCAGCGGGCGCCATGCGAAAAGTCAGATCAACCTGCTCCACGATATGGGTAAAGGGTTGATAGTCGGCAAGATAGATCGTCTGCAGCGCGTCACTCATGGCAGGCTCCCGTTCACTGCCGCAAAGGGATAGTCCGCTGGCCCGCAGAAGGAAAGCGTCAGAGCGTGACCGCCAGAGCCGCAAGCTTGCCCAGGGTTTGCAGGCCAAGCCGGTCGGCCCCAAAGCCCAAGGCGTCTGCCTTGGCCCGCGCCGTCGGCAGGGTGATGGTCTGCGTCAACCGCGTGCCACCGGCTTCGGGGGTCAGGGTGACTTCAACGATCATGGGCTGCGTTGTGTCGTCATCGGCGTCCATCAGAAATTCCAGGCGGCTGGCATAATCCTGACGCTGGAAACGGTGGCGATTGACAAAGACCGTTCCGTCCGGCGCCACCATGTCAAAGCGCCATTGACCGCCGACCGTCAGGTTGATCTCTTTGGTCTTGCACGAAAATCCGTCCGGTCCAAACCAAAGCGGCAGCAAACTGGGGTCGGTCCAGCAGCGCCAGACCTTTTCCGGCGGCGCCGCGATAAAGCGCGTCAACGTCAGCTGGCGGTCCTCCATCACAACGTCCTAGCCAGTTCTTCCAGTTGCGTGGCCGCCGTCCCCCAGCCTTCGTGAAAGCCCATGGCGCGGTGCGATTCTGCGTCCTGCTCTGACCGGTGGCGGGCAACCGCGCGATACGCCGTGCCGCTGCCCTGTGCGTCGAATGTCAGAATAGCGGCAAAGCCCAGACCGGGCTTTGGGCTGGGTGCAAAGTCGGCCAGAAAAAGGTCGGTGAACACCAGCTTGCGCCCCATGACCACCTCAAGAAAGCTGCCGTCGTTGGGAATGGCCTCGCCTGCCGGCCCGCGCATCATGGTAAAGAACCGCCCACCCGCACGCAGATCGACCAGGGCCTGCGATACTGACCAAGGTTTGGGGCAGAACCACTGACAGATCAGCTCCGGTTCGGTCCAGCAGCGCCAGACCAGGGCAGGCGGCACCGACAAGGTTCGGGTCAATTCCAGGTCGGTTTCGGGGTTCAACTGCATCACGTGTCCTTTTCGCCAAGTGTCTTCAGCATGGCCTCCAGACGGTCGGTACGCGCCACCCAGATGGCACGCTGCTCGGACATCCAGTCCATCGTCGCAGACAGCGTTTCCGGCCGGGCCGAGCACATGCGCGTCCGGCCGGTCTTTTCGGTCGAGATCAAGGCCGCATCCTCCAGCACCTGCAGGTGCCGCATCACGGTGGGCAGCGCCAGCCCGGTCGGCCGCGCCAGTTCCGACACCGGCACGGCACCCTGGCTCAAGTGCGCCAGCATGGCGCGGCGGGTCGGGTCCGACAGGGCCTGGAAAATCAGCGACAGTTTGGTGTCATGATTAGCCATAATGCTAAGTAACAGAATGACGCGGGCTTGAAAAGGGCCAGTCCGTTCATTTGGCCGGGATTGGTCTGTATTCTCGCGCGGGCATTGTATATCACGGTATGCAATAGACGAGGTCGCAGCCAGCGCCCTCGGCCCGGGGCGCATCCTCAGGCTGCGGGACGCATGTTCGGAGGAATTCATGGCTTTAAGCGTTGCCCGCGCCGGTTTGCAGGTGGATCAGGTTCTGGCTGATTTTCTGGAAACCCGCGCCCTGCCCGGGACCGGGGTTTTGGCCGAAAAGTTCTGGAGCGGATTTGCCGACCTGGTCCACGACTTCGGACCGCGCAACCGCGCCCTTCTTGACAAACGCGACAAGTTGCAATCCTGGATCGATGACTGGCACCGGGTGCGGCGGACCGAGGCACTTGATCCGGAGTCCTATGCCGAGTTTCTGCGCAAAATCAGCTATCTGCTGCCGGAGGGCGGCGATTTCCAGATCGATACCGCCAATGTTGACCCCGAAATAGCCACAGTTCCCGGCCCGCAACTGGTGGTGCCGATCACCAACGCGCGCTATGTGCTGAATGCGGCCAACGCCCGCTGGGGCTCGCTCTACGATGCGTTCTACGGCACCGATGCGATGGGGTCGGCCCCGCCAGGCGGTGGCTATGACCGGGGCCGTGGCGCCAGGGTTGTGACGCGGGCGCGGGTGTTTCTGGACGAGGCGTTTCCAATCGCGGGCACCAGCCATGCCGACGTGCGGCGCTATTATGTCTCAAATGGCGCCCTGCTGATCGACGACCTGCCGCTCATGGAGCCATCGAAATTCGCAGGCTATCGCGGCAACCCCAAGGCACCGGAGTCGGTGCTGCTGGTCAACAACGGGCTGCATGTCGAATTGGTATTCGACCGCGCCCATATGATCGGCAGCCGCGATCAGGCGGCATTGGCCGACATCGTGCTGGAATCGGCCGTCTCAGCGATACTGGACTGCGAGGACTCGGTCGCCTGCGTCGATGGCGAAGACAAGGTCACGGCCTATGCCAACTGGCTGGGCGTCATGCAGGGCGATCTGACCGCCGATTTCGACAAGGGCGGGCGGCGCATGACACGGGCGCTGAATGCCGACCGCGAATTCATTGACCCCGATGGCGCACCGATCTGGCTCAAGGGCCGGGCCCTGCTGTGGGTGCGCAATGTCGGCCACCTGATGACCCACCCGGCCATTCTGGACCGCAACGGCGACGAGGTCTTTGAAGGGCTGATGGATGCGATGGTGACGGTGCTGATCGCACTGCATGACCTCAAGAAATCTTCGGGCCTCAGGAATTCACATCACGGCTCGGTTTATGTCGTCAAACCCAAGATGCACGGGCCGGAAGAGGTGGCGTTCGCCAATAAGGTCTTTGCCAAGGTCGAAGACGTCCTGGGCCTGCCGCGCTTTACCGTGAAGCTGGGGGTGATGGATGAAGAGCGGCGCACCTCCGTGAACCTCAAGGAATGCATCCGGGCCGCGAAAAGCCGGATCGCCTTCATCAATACGGGCTTTCTCGACCGGACCGGCGACGAGATTCACACCTCGATGGAGGCGGGGCCGTTCAGCCGCAAGGATTTCATCAAGCGCAAGTCGTGGATCGGGGCTTATGAGAACCAGAACGTCGATATTGGCCTCGAATGCGGGCTGTCGGGGCGGGCGCAGATCGGCAAGGGCATGTGGGCGGCGCCGGATCTGATGGCGGCGATGCTGGAACAGAAGATCGATCATCCCAAGGCCGGGGCGAACTGCGCCTGGGTGCCCTCGCCCACCGCCGCGATCCTGCATGCGTTGCACTATCACAAGATCGACGTCTTTGCCGTACAGCGCAGGCTGGCGGTTGGTGGGCGGCGCGCCTATGTCGAGACACTGCTGGAGATACCGCTCGCCGCCTACAAACGCTGGACCGAGGCGCAGATATTGCGTGAGGTCGAGAACAATGCCCAAGGCATCCTGGGCTATGTCGTGCGCTGGATCGATCAGGGGGTGGGCTGTTCCAAGGTGCCGGATGTGAACGATGTCGGGCTGATGGAGGATCGGGCGACCTGCCGGATATCTTCGCAGCACATCGCGAACTGGCTGCATCACGGGGTGGTAACGGCAGCTCAGGTCGAGGCGGCGCTGCGGCGGATGGCGGTGCTGGTGGACCGGCAGAACGCGGGCGATCGCCTGTACCGGCCGATGGCGCCCGACTTCGACGGCATCGCCTTTGCTGCGGCCCATGATCTGGTGTTCAAGGGACGGGTGCAGCCGTCAGGCTATACCGAGCCGATCCTGCATGCACGGCGGTTGCAGGTGAAGGCGCGCAATCGCTGACACGGTGACCGAATTGGCGGGCATGCCCCGACTCAGACTGTGGGCACAATCGCGTTAAGATCGGATGAACAAATGTTACCAGATCATTGAAATCTGGTTAATTTTCCCAAGGTCCGACCCTCGGACCGTCGCTTCATGCAATATCGAGGGCTATGGCGTGAACCCGGGCGTTGATATCGCCAAGGGCCGCCTGCACGGCTCGGTGACGCGCGACACGGGAAAGCCGGGCGAGGGCCGGGGCGCGGATGCGGATGGCGAAATGGCTGGCGCCAGAACCGTCGTCGCCCGCGTGACCTGCGTGGCGGTGGCTTTCGTTGACGATGGCCAGTTCGGTCGGCGAAAATGCGCGTGTCAAGCGATCTTCAATCTCTTGTTCTATCTTCATTTTGCCGCAACCCCTTCTCTAATCCGCCAAAACGCCTAAACTCATGGCCCCGAGTCGGAAAGGCCACTTGATGACCAATCGCCCACCCTTCGAGTTTGATCTGCGCGTGACGGCCGACAAGGCCAAACGCAAGACCACGCGGCGCGGCATGTCGGGGGCATTCGAAACCTCGCAGAAAGGGTGCGACTTTCCGGGCTGCCGGGAGAAAGGTGCCTACCGTGCCCCGAAATCGCCCGACCATCTGGACGAGTTCTTCTGGTTCTGCCGCGATCACGTGCGCGACTATAACCTGAAGTGGAATTTCTTTGGCGCGGCCAGCGACGAAGAATTCCAGAAGCTGCTGGAAAAAGACCGGCTGTGGGAGCGTGAGACCAAGCCCTTTAGCCGCAAGGATGATGGTCGGGCCTGGGCGCGGCTGGGCGTCGATGACCCTATGCAGCTTTTGGGCGACAATGCCACCAAAAGCCCCGGCAAACCGGTCAACAACGCCACCCGAAAACTGCCCGCGCAAGAGCGCAAGGCAGTGGAGATTCTGGATGCGCGCGATTCATGGACCAAGTCTGAGATTCGCAAGCAGTATAAAAGCTTGGTCAAGGATCTGCACCCCGACATGAACGGCGGCGACCGCTCTGACGAGGAGCGTTTGCAAGAGGTGGTCTGGGCTTGGGATCAGATCAAGGACAGTCGGTATTTCAAGGAATGACCGGGCTTGGCTGAGGTCGCTCAGGGCAGACGGCGGATGAAATCGTATTTCAACAGCCAGATCAGCACGCGGTCGACAAACATCGGGCGAAAATCTGTGGTGGAAGAGATGGCCGCAACGGTCGTCCCTGCCGGACCCGCGCTAGTGACGGCGGCCAAGATGGCGGCGATCTGATCTTCACCGGCGAAAAGCCGGTTGAGCGCGGCGTAGTTGCGCAGGGCCAGCACTTCGGCCAGTTGGGCGCGTCCGGTCAGGTCGCAGGCCGCAAATCTGCCCAGCCCCGGATCGGAGACCTCGGTCGGATAGGCGGCGAACAAGAGCGTGGGAGATGGTGCGATGGGCAACAGATGGCCCGGAATGCGGCTACCCCGTACAATCCCGGCGTGGCGGATAGCCTCTTGTTCGCCCCACAGCGCCTGAAACTGCGGAATGACCGCGGACCAATCGTAGTGCGCACGGACATGCGCTAAAGCAGCCATCCCCATGCGGGCGCGCAAGTCGGGATTGCTAGCCAGATCGACGATGCGGGCCTTGAGGGCTTGCATGTCAACCTCGGTCATGGCCGACACGGCGGCGCAATACTGGCTGTAGTCATCGACCCCGCCTTGCAGGCGGAGGCTTTCGTTGACCAGATGCAAGGGGCCGAGGGTGCGGGTGGTCACGCGCATGCCGACGGCGGGTGTCACGGTGTCTTTCAGGCCATCCCAGTCCGACACCAGAAGCGGCAGACCTGCGGCCATGCCTTCAAGGGGGGCCAGGCCGAAAGTCTCCTGGATATTGTCGATCATGAACAAAAAGACATCTGCGCCCGACAGGGTGGCGCGGCGATCCTCGGCCTTGGCGCCGTCCAGAAGGAGAAATCCGACATCCGGCATCAGCCGGGCGGCGCCTTTGGTGAAGACGTCCTTGGCATAGGGGTGACGGAAGATGCCGCAGAACACCACATGCAGCTTTTGCCCAGGTTTCAGCGACTTATGCGCCGCCTGCATGGCGATGTAGATCGGCAGAGGGTCGAATTTTTCGTGTGGGGTCAGGCGGGCGATAGTGGCGAAGACCACGTCATCAGGGCCGCAGTTGAGGCGGGCGCGCAGATCGGCGCGGGCCTCTTCATCACGGGCGAAGTCGTCGCAATGAATGCCAAGCGGGATCACGGGCAACTGCGGACGAGCCGGCGGGTCGACGCGAAAGCGGGCGCGGATATGGTCGTCGATCAGGTCCATCTGGGATGAAACCGCCGCCCGAACCGCGTTCGAGGTGCAGATGACCGCGTCCCAATCCATCACCGGGGCCATGCGCAGGTCGAAAAAGCCCTGCATGATGCCCATGGTCGAGGTGGTGTGGGTGATGCCGGAGATGGTCCAGGCCGCAGAACCCGCTTCGGCGCGACGCCAAGCCTCGCCCGCAAAGTTGGCTGCTGGATAATAGAGCGACGTCAGCGGCGCCATCCGGCTTGGGCGGACCATGCCGACGGGGCGGAAGGGTATGTCTGGCCGCAGTGTTCGGGCCAGCCCGGCCACCTCTTCGGCCTCGGTCGTCGATTTGGCGAGAATGACGAATTCCGCAACATCGGCGTGGCGCAGAAAGCCCTTGAGGAAGCTTTCGCCCGCCACCCGCCTGCCGTTGATGCCCTTGTCTGCCGGTCGGTAACCGTCCGAGGCGTAGAAGATGGCGGCGTTGCCCTTGGTCATCGGACTTGCATCCACAGCCATGGCGTCGGTCCGCCGCGCCATTCCCACAGCGCGATGAGGCGGTCGAGGTCCGACAGTTCCTCCATCCAGGCGGGTAGATTGGCAACGATTTGTCGGCTGATGCGGGTGACCTTGTGGCTGGCCTCGAAGCGGGCGGCGATGAGATCGGTAAGCCCTGGGCGCAACACGTCGTGGCATTCGACCAGGATGTCGGCAGCAACAAGTCCCGGGACAGCGGTGGGGTCCAGAAGGTCGGCTTCTGCCCCCTCGATATCGCAGATGATGACGGTGGGTTGCGCGGTGCAGACCGAAAATTCGGCGTGGTCCATACGGCCGCCGATCTCAATGCGGGCCTCGACATGGTTCAGGATGGCGAGTTGACGGCACAGAGCCTGGGCCTTGGGATTGTCGTCCCGGGCGAGGATGCGCGAGGCGGGCATGCGGCGGGCAAGGCCCACGGCGTAGTAGCCTTCGGCGGAGCCTATGTCGATGACAAGGGGGTAGGCACGGGTGATGATCGTCTCGATCACCGGGGCGAGGGAGGCTTCATAGACGCCAAGCAGGCGGGCTGAGCGGGAGCCCTCGGCGGCGCGGACTCCGTAGTCCATGCCCTTGAACGGGCCGCTGAGGATGGTGGTGCCGGAGCGTTCGGCGATGGTGTTCGCGATCAATTCGGAGCGCCATTTGGCGAGGTGGCGCAGAGCCGCCGTCAAATGGGCTACATCCGGCGCCTGTCCAGCGATCTTGCGCAGGGTTTCGGTGGCGGCAAGTGTCAGGGGGGACGGCGGCAAATCATACCTCGGCAACGCTAAGGCAGGATTAGCGGGGGTTTTGGGGTCTGTCCATCACGACATTTGGGATGGTCCGCGTGGGTGGGCTACGGGCGGCGTGGAAAATGGCCGCGGCCAAATCTCTTCGAAAGGATTTGACCCGGGCCAGTCCTCAGGACTTGGCGAATTTGAGCGCGGCGCCGTTAATGCAGTAGCGAAGGCCGGTGGGAGGCGGGCCGTCGGTGAAGAGGTGGCCTAGATGGCCGCCGCAGCGGCGGCAGTGCACTTCGGTGCGGGTGACGCCCATGGAGGTGTCGGGTTGGGTTTCGACGGCATTGTTCAGGGGCTGCCAGAACGACGGCCAGCCGGTTCCGCTTTCGAATTTGGTGTCTGAAGAGAATAGGGGCAGCGCACAACCCGCACAAGAGAAGGTGCCCTTGCGGTATTCATAGGTGAGGGGCGAGGTGTTCGGCCCCTCGGTCCAGGCCAGCCGCAGGACTTTGTATTGGCGGTCGGTCAAAAGGGTTTGCCATTCGGCATCGGCATGGCTGACCTCAAACGTCGCGCCAAGAACGTGAGTGGCAAGGAGGGCGGGAAGGGCAAGAAGAAGGCTGCGGCGCTGCATCGGTTTCTCCTGACGTACGTGCGGGCAGTTTAGGGCAGGACGCTGGTGGTGTGGGGAAAAATTTATCCCTCTAGCGCAATCGGGAATCGCCCTGAAACCGGCGGCTCCCCTTGCGGCCCCCGGCGGATTGTTCCAAACAGGGCCTGCAACATGGGACGGGCCGTAGCCCGCCTCAAAAGGTGATTTGGACGGATATGATGCTCGATACAGTTGCACGGCCCACGGAAGACATCTCTGTCCGCGAGGTATTCGGCATCGACACCGACATGAAGATCAAAGGCTTTGCCGAGGCGACCGACCGGGTGCCAGTGATCGACCCTACCTACAAATTTGACCCTGACACCACTTTGGCGATCCTTGCGGGCTATGCCTATAACCGCCGTGTGATGATCCAGGGCTATCACGGCACCGGCAAATCCACCCATATCGAGCAGGTCGGCGCCCGGTTGAACTGGCCCACGGTGCGGATCAATCTGGACAGCCACATCTCGCGAATCGACCTGATCGGCAAGGACGCGATCAAGCTGCGCGACGGCAAGCAGGTGACCGAGTTTCATGAGGGCATCCTGCCGTGGGCGCTGCGCAACCCGGTCGCCATCGTGTTTGACGAATACGACGCGGGGCGGCCGGACGTGATGTTCGTGATCCAGCGGGTGCTGGAGCATGACGGCAAGTTGACCCTGCTGGACCAGAACGAGATCATCACGCCGCATCCGTCGTTCCGGCTGTTCGCCACGTCGAACACGGTGGGCTTGGGCGATACGACCGGGCTTTACCACGGCGTGCAGCAGATCAACCAGGCGCAGATGGACCGCTGGTCCTTGGTCGCCACGCTGAACTATCTGAGCCACGACGCCGAGGCCGCGATCATCTTGGCCAAGAGCCCGCATTACAACACCGACAAGGGCCGCAAGACCATCGGCCAGATGGTGACTGTCGCCGACTTGACGCGCACCGCATTTACCAATGGCGATCTGTCCACCGTGATGAGCCCACGCACTGTGCTCAACTGGGCACAGAACGCCGAGATCTTCCGTAATATCGGCTATGCCTTCCGCCTGACGTTCCTGAACAAATGCGACGAGCTGGAGCGCCAGACCGTGGCAGAGTTCTATCAGCGCTGCTTTGGCGAGGAGTTGCCGGAAAGTGCCGCGTCACAGGCGATGAAGTGATCCGCCACGCGGCGATTTTTCGGCTGAAGCACTCCAAGGGCTCGGCGGCAGAAGCCAGCTTTCTGGCAGCACTGGCGCAGTTGCGCCTGATACCCGGCGTTCAGGATTTCGAGATTTCCCGCGAGATCAGCCCCAAGAACCCATTTGATTTTGCCGTGTCGATGCGGTTCGCCGACCGGGCTGCCTATGACATTTACAATACTCACCCGACCCATGTGGCCTTTGTCGAGGGACACTGGATACCAGAAGTTGCTGAATTCATGGAACATGATACGGTGTTGCTGGGTTGACGCGTTCCTTCTGACGCTCGGCCGCCGGGGCTGGAGGACGCGTTGGTCCTGATCCCGGGTTGTGGGGAAAACGTTGGGGATTGCAATGGCGAAAGGGCTTCATATCGGGCTGATCGGCGGCATCGGGCCGGCGGCGACGGTGGTGTATTACCAGCGGCTGTGTGCGGCGATGCGCAAGCACGGGGCGCGGTTGGAACTGACCGTGGTGCAAGCTGATCTGCAGGAGTTGATCACCAACAACCTGGCCGACCGGCGCACAGAGCAGGCGGGGGTCTATGCTGGGTTGATCGACCGGCTCAAGGCGGCGGGGGCGGAGTGTGCGGCGATCACTTCCCTTGGCGGGCATTTCTGTTTTGGAGAGACCCGCGCGCTGTCGAGCCTGCCGCTGGTCAGTGCGGTGGCGCCGCTCGACCGCTACTTCGCCGAACAGGGCATCGGTTGTGTCGGGCTTTTGGGCACGCGGGTGGTCATGCGAACACGGCTTTATGGGCAACTGGTTCGGACGCGGGCGGCGGCGCTGGATGATCAGATTGAACAGTTAGGGCAAACATATCAAGAGCTTGCGGTTGCCGGGGTCTGTTCTCCCCTGACGCGGGAGGCGTTCTTTGTGGCGGGGCGGCAGATGGTTGCGTTGGGAGCTGAGGTTATTGTTCTGGCGGGCACCGATCTGAACCTTGCCTTCGATGGCCATGACCCGGGGTTCCGGGTGATCGACGCGTTGGATGTGCATGTCGCACTTCTGGCCGACCTGGCGGCGGGCAAGCGCGGGTTGGACAGCCTGTAAGCGGTTGAGAGTCATGGGTTTTCCCGGCCATGGCAACCGTCTTTTGCAAGATCATTCGCTAAAACTTGCGCCTCACGCCCGGCTTTCGCCCTGTCCGGGGCCCGATTTTTCCCACTTGGCCGGAGAAGATCTGGGCGGGTTGCCGGGTGGGAAAATGCGGTATCGCTGGCTTTGGCTTTTGGCGGGGTTTGAGTGCTTTCTGGCAGCTTGCGTGGTCGCGCCCGCGCCGGAGCCACGGGATCAATCTTGCCAGGTGGCCCGCATTGTGGACGGCGATACGTTGCATCTGACCTGCGGCGGGATCATGCACAACGTACGGCTATTGGGGTATGACACGCCCGAGGTCTACCATCCATTGTGCCACGCCGAAAAGCTGGCGGGCGAGCGGGCGACGGAACGACTGCGCGGGCTGGTGGCACAGGGGCCGTTGACGGCGGCGCAGTTTGCGGGCCGCGACCGATATGGCCGCGATCTGGCGTCGCTTTCCATTGCCGGGCAGGACGTTGCTCGGTTCATGCTGGCCTCGCCGCTAGCCTTGCCCTATTCCGGGCATCGGCATCCCGATTGGTGCGCGCGGTTGGGCGGCTAGGGCGTCGTGCGTTCAACTGCCTTTCAGCGACGCCAAGCCCTTGAGAACGCCGCGTTAATTGGCCTGATTAACGGAAGATGAACGACCTACAAACCGCCTACATTCCGCCTACAATGCCTCTACACTTGATACGGTTTTTCGGCCCCTGATTTGCGTTAACCATGAACCTGCGAATCAGCGGCAAGGGCCTGACAAGGATCGGCCAGGGGAGGCGACCGTCGGCTCAGCCGCCACATTGACCCCCGACGGGTGCAATTTGCACTCACTGAAGCCCAAGTTTGCAAACCGCCCGATTGATCGGCGGAAAAAACGGGTTCATGATGAAATCATGGGCGGATTGCGAAAACGGGTGTGCAGCCTGAGGTTCGGCTTGACGGCGCTGTCGCTGGCCGTTGTTGGCGCCGCCGCTGCCGCGTCCACGACCGACCAATGGCGCTATTTCGCGGTCTGCACCGGGCGGTTGTCGGCGGTGACGGAGTTTCAGTGGCTGGTGCAGGACCCCGGCGCCGATGCGACCGAAGCGCGGCGCGATGCGATGGCGGCGCTGCTGGAGGCGGCGCTTCCGACGGGGGCGGCGGTTGTGGCGATGGATTGGCGCTTGCAGGCCAAGGTGGCAGAGGCTTGGCTGCTCAGCCGGGCGCGCTTTGGTCAGAGCGGGCCTGCAGCGGACTGGGCGCGTGAACAGGCGGCTAAGCTGGCACAGGACTGCGCCGCCCTGCTTTTGGGCTGAAGGGGGGCAGTGACCTGCCCCCCTTGGTTCGCTTTCGGTCAGGCGGCAGCGATTGCAACCGGAATGGCGCGCGAGGCCATCGTGGCATTGGCCCACCAGGCCAGATCGTCCAGCATGGCCTTGGCCGAGGGCAAGAGGTTGGCCTCGATCTCGGACATCGGCGCATTCACGCCGCCCATCGGGTGGACCTTGAACATGTCGGCACCTGCGATATGAACGGCCGAACGAACCGGAACCATCTGAAGTTCCACGGAAATCGAGCGCAGATGTTCGACCGCGCGGGCGCCGCCGAGGGCGCCATAGGCAATCGCCGCCATCGGCTTGTGGATCCATTCCTTGTAGGCTTGATCCAACGCATTCTTCAAAGCGCCGGTAATCGAGCGATTGTATTCGGCGACAACGAAGATGTAGCCGTCAAACTCTGCCAGTTTGTTCTGCCAGGCAATCGCGCGCGGATCCGCTGACGGCATCCACAGGTTCGAGGCCATTTCGTTGAAGAGCGGCAGGTCGAAGTCGCGCAGATCAACCAGTTCCAC
>JANXPK010000218.1 GCA_025357355.1 Rhodobacterales bacterium | reverse complement strand
GCCTGGTGCTGATCACCAAGGGCGACCTCCTGGATCAGGAACGCAAGGTTGCACAGTCGGGCCTAGGCGATCTGTTTCACGGGGTCGAGATCGTGTCGCACAAGACGCCCGAGGTCTACCGAACCATCTTTGCCCGCCACGGAACCGGGGCCGAGGCGGCGATGATGGTCGGCAATTCGCTGAGATCTGACGTCTTGCCGGCCATCGCCGCCGGTGCCATCGGCGTCCATGTGCCGCATCGTCTGACCTGGGCGCTGGAAAAGGCCGATCCACCACAGGCCGAACCGCGCTTTCACAGCCTTGCGGACTTGTCAGGCCTGACGAATTTGGTTGTACGCCTGACCAAAGCCACACCATAGCTTGGGCCACACTATCGTCGTGCCACCATATCTGGCCGCGGTCGCAAAGTGTGGCGAAGAAGGAACGCCCTGAAACCCATTGAAATAAAGGGGTTTTCGGAAAAGAAGGCCTGTGCTAGGCTTCATCCAAGCAGAACGATGCCCCGGTCAAACAGGGGCACGCAGCAAGGACGAGGCAGGCAAGGTGAAACCGTTTCCGGGGCAGCATTTACGCACCCTCTTGTTCATGTTCATATGGGGCCTGGCCGCCCTGTTCGGGACCATGGCAACAGCAGTGCCTTACGCGGTGTTTTTGATGGACGCCCGCACCGGCGAAACCCTTTATTCCCATAACGCCGACACGCCGTTGCCACCCGCCTCGCTGACCAAGATGATGACGCTCTACATCACCTTTCAGGAGATCGAGGCCGGGCACCTCACACTCGACAGCATGATCACCGTTTCGCAGAATGCGGCCAATCAGGCACCAACCCGGCTGGGGTTGAAAGCAGGCCAGAAGGTCGCGCTGCGCTATCTGATCCGTGCGGCGGCGGTGAAATCGGCCAACGACGCGGCAGCGGCCATAGGTGATGCCCTTGGCGGATCGCCTGAGAAATGGGGGGCTAAGATGACGGCCACGGCGCAGCGGCTGGGCATGATGCATTCGACCTTCAAGAACGCCAACGGTCTGCCTGCGCCGGGCCATCTTTCCACCGCGCACGACATGTCGATCCTCGGGCGCCACCTGTTCTATGATTTCCCGCAATATTACAACATCTTCTCGCGCCGCTCGACCGATGCGGGCCTGGCCACGGTCGCCAACACCAACCGCAAGTTTCTGGATGGCTATGACGGTGCGGACGGCATCAAGACCGGCTACACTGCGGCCGCAGGGTTCAACCTGACGGCCAGTGCCGAGCGTAATGGCGTGCGTCTGATCGGCACGATCTTCGGCGGCACCTCGACGGCGATGCGCAACCAAAAGATGGCGGAACTTCTGGACCTTGGCTTCAAGAAGGCCAAACCGGGGGTTGTGACGGTCAAGCCGGTCCCGGCTGACCCCGAAACCACGCCGCCCGATGCCGCCCTCGTGGCCTCTACCGATGACGGAAGCGCCGATCCGGCCCTTCCTGTGGTGGACAATGGAGCGGGCAAGACCCTGCGGCTGAACCTTGCGCTGACGACTTCGCCCGTGCCGCAGCCGCGCCCCGACCCGGCCCAACCCGCCATTGTCGACGTTGCCACCGTCTCGGCTCCACCGCCACCCGCCGACAGCCTGCAAGGTCAGGCCCTGACACTGGCGAGCGCCGCGACGACGGGCGCTGTCGCCACCACACCGTCGCAAGGCATCGTTACCGTCACCGCAACAGCCGCTTCGCAGCCCTTGCAACTGGCCGTGGGCGAGGTCCGCCCTGCCAAGCGCAACGCCCCGATCTTCACCGATTCCGATGAAAAGGTCGCAGCCAACCCGGCCAAGCCCGAGGTCGTCACCCGGATTTCCACCTCTGGCGGCGAAAACTGGGGGGTCAATCTGGGCCATTATACTACCAGGGCCGAGGCGGAGCGACTGCTCTTGAAGATGCAGTTGGTCGAAAGCGCCACACTCGGCGACGGCCTGCGCAAGGTGATCGAACGCAATGGCGGTTATGACGCCGATTTCATGGGCCTGAACCGCGACAATGCCGACCTCGCCTGCCGCCGCCTGCAGTCGCGCGCCGTGCAGTGCTTCACGATCGGCCAATGACCGATTTCGTTATCCCTGTACCCCTGCCACCCAGCCTGCCCACCACCGGGCCAGGCCGCTTTCCGGTGCGTCGCATATTCTGCGTCGGGCGCAACTATGCCGATCATGCCCGCGAAATGGGCCATGACCCGAATGCCGAGCCGCCGTTCTATTTCACCAAACCCGCCGACGCGGTAGTGGAAAGCGGCGTCACGATTCCCTATCCGCCCGCGACCAAGGACTTCCACCATGAGGCTGAACTCGTCGTGGCCCTTGGCCGCGGCGGTGCCTTCATCAGTGAGGCTGCCGCCTTGTCTCATGTCTGGGGCTATGCGGCTGGCAACGACTTGACCCGGCGTGACCTGCAGGCCGAGGCCAAGGCCGCCCGCCGCCCCTGGGACATGGCCAAGGGATTTGACGCCTCGGCTGTGGTTGGCCTGATCCATCCGGGGCCGATCGGGGACGCCAGCATCACCTGCACGGTGGACGGCGTGGTGAAACAGTTTGCCCGCCTCAGCGACATGATCTGGCCCGTCCCGGCGATCATTGCCCACCTGTCCCGTCTTGTGACCCTTGCCCCCGGCGATCTGATCTTTACCGGTACGCCTGCGGGCGTCGGCCCACTGTCGCGCGGGCAGACCTGCGTGGTCAACATCGTGGGTCTGAGCCCTGCCACCATCACCATCGCCTGAGCCGGGCGCTTCGACCTGCGACCTTCTTCAAGGGCGTGGCCGGTCATCCCAATCCTTGGTGAGGATGCGATTGGCGTCGCCCTGCGGGTCCTCGAATTGCCGGGTCCGCATCGCCCAGAAGAAAGCGATCAAACCGATGCCGCCAAGCAGCAACGAGGCGGGGATCAGAATGGCAAGGATTTGCATGAGACTACCTGAGCCGGAGCGCGTTGAGCGAAACCGTGATCGACGATAGCGACATCGCCAGCGCGGCCGCAAGAGGTGTGGCCGACCCCATCAACGCCAAAGGCACCGCAATCACGTTATAGGCGGCGGAAATACCGAAGTTTTCAACCATGCGCCGCGTCGCCTGACGCGAGATCCGCGCGGCATCGCCGATGGCCGACATATCGCGACCCAGAAGCACAATGTCCGACGCCACCCGCGACGCATCCAGGGCCGTTGCGGGCGAGATCGAGACATGCGCCGCTGCCAGTGCCGCCGTGTCGTTCAGCCCATCCCCGACCATCAGAACCTTGTGCCCCGCCTCTGCCAGCCCGCGCACCAAGGCGGCCTTTTCCGCGGGCAAGGCGCCCGCCACCCAATCGGTGATCCCGAGACGCTGCGCCATGACGCTGACGGCCGCTTCGGTATCGCCCGAAAGCAGCTTGATTGCCTTGCCCTGCGCCTTCAGTTCGGCAATCGCCGCCTCGGCACCGGGCCGGATCTGGTCGGCGAAGGTGAAGGCGCGGGTCGCACCGCCCCAACCCAGATAGGTCGCGGTCATCGCAACTGGCTCTGCTCCAACCCATGCCGCGCGACCCAGCCGCACGACCTGCCCGGCCAGCCGCCCCTCCATCCCGTAGCCCGGAACCTCGCGAATGTCGGTGACCGCTGCCGCCGCGACGTCCAGCCGCGCCAATGCCCGCGCCAAAGGATGGGACGAGCCGCGCGCCAAGGCCACCGCAACCGCCATCTCCGCCGCCGGAATGTCGCCAAAACCCGCCGGCTCTGGCATGCCCATGGTCAGGGTGCCGGTCTTGTCGAAAACCACGGTATCGACCTGCGCCAGTCGCTCGAGCGCCGTGCCGTTCTTGATCAGCACTCCTTTGCGAAACAGTTTGCCCGAAGCTGCCGTGACCACTGCAGGCACCGCCAGCCCCAACGCGCACGGGCAGGTGATGATCAGGACTGCCGCCGAAATGTTGATCGCAAAGCGCACATCGCCGCCGGTCTTCCACATCCAGAATCCAAACGCGCTGAACGACAGCAGATGCACCATTGGCGAATAGAACCGCGCGGCCCGTTCGGCTAGCGTGGTGTAGCGGGTCTTGGCGCTTTCGGCGACGGCAACCAGATCGGCCATCCGGTGCAGCGACGAGTCGCGCCCCGCCGCTGTCACCCGCAACGTCAGGGGCCCGGTCAGATTAACCTCGCCTGCCGAAACCTGCGTTCCAGGCCCCGCAAAAACCGGCAGGCTTTCGCCGGTCAAAAGCCCGCGGTCGACCTCGGACGACCCTGTCATCACCACCCCGTCGACCGGCATCCTCCCGCCCGGTCGCACCAGCACCAGATCACCTCGGGCGACCTCGGCCAAGGGGCGCAGGACCTCGGCGCCATCCACCAGCACGATGGCACGCGGCACCTCCAGCGCGGCAAGCTCTTCTGCCGCCGACCGGGCCAACGCGCGGCTGCGATGGTCGAGATAGCGGCCCAGCAGCAGAAAGAATGCCAGCATCACCGCCGCATCGAAATAGGCCTTTTCGCCGGAATGCATCGTCTCATACAGGCTGATCGACGACGCCAGGATCAGCGCCAGCGAGATCGGCACGTCCATCCCCAGCCGTCCGACCCGCAGGCTGGCCCAGGCCGGGCGGAAGAACGGCTGGCCGACGAAGATCACCGTCGGAATGGCGATCGTCGCGGAAATCCAGTGAAACAGATCGCGCGTCGCGGCCTCTGCCCCCGACCACACGGCCACCGAAAGCAGCATGATGTTCATCATGGCAAAGAAGGCCACACCCAGCCGCATCAGCAATTCTCGCCCCTGCCGGTCGGTCTCGGTCGAGGACAGCAGTCCGGGGTCCAGCTCGTGCGCCTCGTAGCCCACGCTTTCCAGGACCTGCGCCAGATCTGCCGCCGTCACCGCCGCTTCCGCCGCCACCGACACCCGTTTCAGTGTCAGGTTGACCCGCGCCGAACGCACCCCCGGATGGGCCAGCAGCGCCGCCTCCACGGTCGAGATGCAGGCGGCGCAATGGGCCGAGGGCAAAGACAGCATCAACCGGGCATCCGGCGGAGCAGGGATGACCGGCTCCGGTGCCACGGCGCAAATCGGGCAGGCCGCTACGTGGTCCAGATCTGGCTCGGCCGCCGACATTTCAGCGGTTCACATAAAGGTCGATACGCTGCTGGAAAAGGGTGCCGTCCGCTGCCCGCGCCTCGATCGCCATCATCCATTTGCCCATCGCCAGGGTCGCCGGGGCGACATAGACGCCATTGGTCTGGGTAAAGGCCGGATGCACGTCCTGCGACGCCTCGGTCGCCCGCCCCACCAGCACGTTCAGCGATTTCAGCGTGACGGGCTGGCCGCTGGCATCGGTGAAGGCCAGCCGCAACTGATCGGCTGCAGAATCGTAAACCGGCTTCATCTTCCAGTTCAGCGCCTTTTGCGCGGCCATCTCGCTGTCAAAGGTCTGGCTGGCGATATAGCCGTTTTCCACTTCCAGCCCCGGAAAAGTCGAGATGGCCTTCCACGCCAGACCAGCATTCACCACGATGATCACGCTGAAAAAGGCCACGAACATCGCCAGCACATGCCATCCGGTCAAGGGACGCACCGGTTTTTCCACCATCGCCATCTTAGTCATCCTTCCCGTTGAAGATCGTGTTGGCATAGACCCGTTCTGCGCGTGGTACTTTGATCCCGTCTTCATCGCTGATCCATAGCCGCAGGGGTGTGTGTGCCGTCATTGCCCCGAGCGAATCGGGGGCAGCGGTCACGTACAGCCGCTGCTCCAGGGTCTCGTTGGCCGGCACCAGAACCCGCAGGTCATTCGATCCCTCCAACGACAGCACAAGCGTCGCGGGAGAGTTGGCGCTGAATGTGAACCAGCGATCCTCACCATGTTTGTTGCGCAAGCGCAGATTATAGGTATTGCGGATCGCGCCATCGGCCAGCACCACATGGGTCGGATTGCGCACCGGCGTGACCGAGACATCAAGGTTGTGCCGCAGGAACAAAGCGACGACCAGTGCGACGCCCACCCCGGCCCAAAGCGTGGTGTAAAGAATGGTGCGCGGGCGGAAAATATGCTTCCACACCGACTTCGGCGGCCGACCCGCGCGTTCACGCGTCTCGTCGGTCAGCGCCATATAGCTGATCAGGTTCAAGGGTTTGCCGACCTTTTCCATTATGCCGTTGCAGGCGTCGATGCACAAGCCGCAGGTGATGCAGGCCAGTTGTTGGCCGTCGCGGATGTCGATGCCCATGGGACAGACATTGACGCACGCCATGCAGTCGATGCAGTCGCCGTTGCCTGCACCGCCCAACTTGCCGCGCGGTTCGCCCCGCCAGCCGCGATAGCCGATGGTCAACGTGTCCTCGTCCATCATCGCGGCCTGAATGCGTGGCCACGGGCAGGCATAGATGCAGATCTGCTCGCGCGCAAAGCCGCCGAAGACAAACGTTGTCGCGGTCAAGGTAGCGATCGTGCCATAAGCGACGGGAGCGGCGGTTCCGGCGAACAGATCACGCAGCAGCGTTGGCGCATCAGTGAAGTAGAACACCCAAGCCCCGCCGGTTGCTACCCCGATCAACAACCAGACCGCCCATTTGGCCAGCCGCTTGCGCCACTTTTCCAGGTCCCACTTCTGGCGGTGCAACCGGATGCGCGCGTTGCGGTCGCCCTCGATCCAGCGCTCGACCAGAATGTACAGATCGGTCCACACTGTCTGCGGACAGGCATAGCCGCACCAGACCCGCCCGGCAGCACTCGTGAACAGGAACAGGCCCAGCCCGGCCATGATCAGCAGGCCCGCGACGAAGTAAAACTCCTGCGGCCAGATTTCGATCATGAAAAAGAAGAATCGCCGGGTAGAGATATCGACCAGTACCGCCTGATCCGGCAGATTGGGACCACGGTCCCATCTGATCCACGGCGTCAGGTAATAAATCGCCAGCGTTCCCGCCATGATCCACCATTTGAGCGTGCGGAAACGCCCGAAGACCCGTCGCGGGAAAATCGGTTCGCGGGATGCATAAAGCCGTGGTTCTTCGCTGATCGACATTGTTTTGGTTCCTGTTCGCTGCCCGCTTGTGCCCGCTGCCTCGCAGCTGCGCCTTGACCTAGGTCAATCCTGCCTTCTTACTGTGCCAAAGTCCGCGAGCCTGCCATGCCGCCTGTCCGCCGCGCCGATTTCTTTGCTGCCCTCGCCTATGCGATGGACCTGGCCACTGGCCAGTCAGAGAATTTCGCACTGCGCTCGTGTCTGCTCTCGATGCGGCTGGCCGCGGTCGCAGGATTTGACGTCGACACGCGCCGCCATACGTTCCATCAGGCCCTGCTGCGCTATGTCGGCTGCAACGCCGATACCCATCTTATTTCGGCCTTTGTCGAGGATGAAATTGCCTTTCGTCATGATGTCGCACGGATCGACATGGTCAACCCGCCAGAGATGCTGGGCGCCCTGATCCGCGCTATTCACCGCAATCCAGCAAAATCTGGCCTCGGTTCTGCCTTGGCCGTGCTTCAGGGCCTCAGCGCTGCCGCCGCCGTGTCTGTGCCGGTGCTGAATGGTCATTGCGAGGTTGCCCGCCGCATCGGTGTAAGGCTTTCGCTTGACCCGGTCGTATGCGCGGGTCTCGGCCAGCTTTATGCCCGCTGGGATGGCAAAGGCATCCCCAAGGGTCTGGCCGGCTTGGCGATCACCCCTGCCGTCCGCGTGGTCACGCTGGCGCAGGACGCCATCGTGCTGGCCGACAGTTTCGGCATGGAAGCGATGCGCACCAAGAT
>JANXPK010000175.1 GCA_025357355.1 Rhodobacterales bacterium | reverse complement strand
GCCACCTTGTAGTCGCCTGACACCACCCAGACCTCGCCCGCCCTTTCAACCCTGACCTGCGCCGATCCGGGCACGTGGCCCGCAGGATGCAAGGACACGCCGACCCCGCCGATCTGCCGCCGCTCGCCATAGGCAATACCTTCAGCCGCAATCTGCCCCAATCGGTGGCGAATGACCGGCAATGCCGCCGACGTGCACAGATAGCTGCCGTGCCCGCGCGAGGCGTGATCGGAATGGCCATGCGTCACCACAGCGCGGTCCACTGCACGCGATGGGTCGATGTGGAAATCGCCGTCCGGGCAGTAAATCCCCTTGGGCGTGAAGGTCAAAAGCGCATCCGCTGTCATGACGCGACGATAGCGTACAAGCTTTTGCTGTGACAGACCGGCCAACTGCCCAATTAACAGGCACAAGCCCTGGAAAAGCGCGCAACGGAGTCGACTCTCTTCCTAATGCCGGATTTGCGGGATTAACTGGGGCAAAGAACCCTACGGGATGCCCTGATGAGCCCGACTTTCAACGAGATGTACGACAGCGGCGCCGTGCGCAGCCCTTATGCCCAGCTTGAACAATGGATGCAGTCGATGCCGGCCCAGTTGCGCATCCAGAAACAGGCCGAGGCGGAGGCGCTGTTTCGCCGCATCGGCATCACCTTCGCCGTTTATGGCGAGGGCGGCGACCCTGACCGCCTGATCCCGTTCGACATGTTCCCCCGGGTCTTTACCGCTGCCGAATGGGCACGACTTGAGCGCGGGATCAAACAGCGGGCACGGGCGCTCAACGCCTTTCTGGTCGATGTCTATGGCCGGGGCGAGATCGTGCGCGCCGGTCGCATCCCCACAGCGCTGGTCTATCAGAACGAAGCTTACGAAAAGGCTGTCGTCGGGTTCCTGCCGCCCAAGGGCGTCTATTCCCACATCGTCGGCATCGACATCGTCCGCACCGGCCCGACTGATTTCTTCGTGCTCGAAGACAACTGCCGCACCCCCTCGGGTGTCAGCTACATGCTGGAAAGCCGCGAGATGATGATGCGGATGTTTCCCGGCCTCTTCCGTGAGAACCGCATCCAGCCGGTCGATCGCTATCACAGCCTTCTGCGCCGCACGCTCAGCTCGGTTGCGCCCTTGAAATGCGACCGCGAGCCGACCGTGGTGATCCTGACCCCCGGCCACTACAATTCGGCCTATTACGAACACAGCTTCCTTGCCGACCTTATGGGCGTTGAACTGGTCGAGGGCGCGGATCTGTTCGTCGACGGCGCCTTTGTTTACATGCGCACCACCGAAGGTCCGCGCCGGGTCGACGTGATCTACCGCCGCATCGACGACGCCTTTCTCGACCCGCTTTGCTTTCGTCCGGATTCAATGTTGGGCGTGCCCGGCCTGATGGATGTCTACCGCTCTGGCGGGGTCAGCATCTGTTCGGCACCGGGGGCAGGGGTGGCCGATGACAAGGCGGTCTATACCTATGTACCCGAAATGGTGCGCTTTTATCTGGGCGAGGAGCCGATCCTGCAGAACGTCCCCACCTGGCAATGCGCCAGAAAAGATGACTTGGCCTACGTCTGCGACCATCTGGCCGAACTGGTGGTGAAAGAGGTCCATGGCTCAGGCGGCTACGGCATGCTCGTCGGCCCCAAATCTACCAAGGCCGAGATTGACGACTTCCGCCTCAAGGTCCTTGCCGACCCTTCCAACTACATTGCCCAGCCCACCCTTGCCCTGTCCGCTACGCCCACCTTCGTCGATCAGGGCATCGCCCCCCGGCATGTCGACTTGCGCCCCTATTGCCTGGTCGGCGAAACCATCGACCTGGTGCCGGGCGGGCTGACCCGTGTGGCCCTGCGCGAGGGCTCGCTGG
>JANXPK010000156.1 GCA_025357355.1 Rhodobacterales bacterium | reverse complement strand
TCACGCTGATCGACGATGAAGACCGAGGACAGCGCCGTCGCCGCAACAATCACCACCGCGGGAATGACATAAATCACTTTCATCAATTGTTCCCCCCGGTCGTCGGGGCAGGCAAAGCCGGCGCCACTTGTGTCGGGCCTGATGGCATCAACTTGCCCAGGTCATTCAAGGGAAGATAGGGCACGACGCCCTGCCCCGATGGCGTCGCCAACAGCACTTTCTTCATACCGCCCAGCACCTGTTCCATGGTTTCCAGATACAGCCTTTGCCGGGTGACGACCGGAGCCTTGATGTATTCGGAATATATCGACAAGAAGCGCGCCGCATCGCCCGTGGCGACGTTGACCACCTGTGCGGAATAGGCCTGCGCCTGTTGTGCCGTCTGCGCTGCCGCCCCTCGTGCCGCCGCCGTCACCGTGTTGGCATAGGCGTCCGCGACCTTTTGCAAACGGTCGCGTTCCTGCTGTGCGGCTTGCACGGCGCGAAAAGCGTCGATCACCTCAGCGGGCGCGTCTGATTTCAACAGGTTGACCCGTACCACAGTGATACCGCCGTCATAGCTGTCCAGCGTCGCCTGTACCTCTTGCATCAGCTGGGTTTCAATGGTGCCACGGTCCTTGTTCAGAATCGGCATCAACTGCGAACGCGCCGAAATGTCGCGCACCGCAGATTCCGCCACAGCGCGGATGGTGTCTTCAGGGTCCTTCAGGTTGAACAGGAATTTGGTGGGATCGTTGATGTTCCAGACCACCTCAAACTCGATGTCCACGATGTTCTGGTCGCCGGTCAGCATCAGACCGTTGTCCAGCGTGCCTTTGGTTCCGGCGCCGATCTCGGTGGTGTTCTGGCTGGAGGTGTTGACGATCTCGGCGGTGACAAAGGGCCAGGGTGCGAAATGCAAGCCGTCCTCGCCGACGCGGTAGAACTTGCCAAACAACAACTCGACCGATTTTTCTTCGGGTTTGAGCTGGTAAAAGGACATGTAGGACCAGATCAGCAGAATGCCGATGATCGAAAAGAAGATGGTCTGCCGATTGATATAGCCGCCGGTGCCGCCGCTATTGCCGCCAGAACCACCGCCGCCCATCAGGACGCGCAACTGTTCTTGGCCGCGCTTCATCAGGCGGTCGACATCCGGCAGCTGCGGCCCCTGTCCGCGCCCGCCGTTACGACGATCCTCCGCGCTGCGCTTGTCGTCGTCCGGACCTTCGCCACCGCCCCAAGGACCACCGCTGCCTGCCATCCATCATTCCTTCCACTCAAGACCCTTGTAACCTGTGCATTCCGCGCCTCAATTCAAGCGCGCACCGGTTTGCGCATCGTGACCAACTCTTCCGCCATTGTGGGATGCACGGCCACGGTGCGGTCAAAATCCTCTTTCGTCGCCCCCATCTTGACGGCAATTGCCGCCAGCTGGATCATTTCGCCCGCCTCGGGTCCGACGATATGGCAGCCCAGTACCTTGCGGGTATCAACGCAAACCACAAGCTTCATCAACACCTTGTCGGCCATTCCTGCAAAACCGCTGCGCATCGGACGGAAGCTGGTGGTGTAGATCTGCACCGGACCGAGGGCGCGTACCTCTGCTTCGGTCAACCCGACCGTGCCCAATTCGGGCTGTGTGAACACTGTCGATGGCACCAGATCATGATCCGCCCGAACTGGCACACCGCGAAACACCGTGTCGGCAAAGGCATGACCCTCGCGGATTGCAATCGGGGTCAGATTCAACGTTCCGGTGACATCTCCGACCGCATAGATCGATGGCACGGCGGTCTGGCTCCACTCATCGACCACAATCTGGCCTTTGTCGCCAATCCCGACGCCCAGTGCCTCCAGTCCCATTCCGGCAACATTTGGCCGCCGCCCGCACGCAAACAGCACCAGATCAAATTCCGCTTCGCCGCCATCCAGTAAGGTAACCCTTATGCCGTCATCGGTCTTTTCCAGGCGCCGCACATCCGTCATGCAGCGAATGTCGATGCCATGGGAAATCATGCCTGCGGCAACGTGGTCCCGTGCCTCATCGTCAAAGCCGCGCAGGATTTGCGGTCCGCGATAAAATTGCGTTACCCGTACCCCGAAACCATTGAGGATGCAGGCAAACTCCGACGCAATATAGCCGCCGCCCACGATCAACGCGCGCCCAGGCAGGTCTCTGAGGTGGAACATCTCGTTTGAAGTCACCCCAAACTCTGCCCCCGGTACAGATGGCACAAAGGGCCACCCGCCCGTTGCAATCAGCACGTGTTTGGTGCTGAACCGCTCGCCCGTAGCCAGCCGCACGGTATGAGCATCTTCCAGCACCGCGCGCGTATCGTGGATCACCACTCCCGCGGTCTTGAGGGTGTTGCGGTAGGCTGCCTCCAGCCGGTTCAACTCCGCTTCCAAAGCACCGCGAAACTTTCTCCATTCAAAGCGCGGCGTGTCCACATCCCAGCCAAATGCTCGCGCCTCGGCAAAGGTCTTCGGAAAACCCGATGCGTAGACCATCAACTTTTTGGGCACGCAACCGCGGATGACGCAGGTGCCGCCCATCCGGCTTTCCTCGGCGAGACCAACCCGCGCCCCGCCTTCGGCCGCCGCGATCCGGGCAGCGCGCACGCCGCCTGACCCGCCACCGATGACGAACAGATCGTAGTCGAATGCCACCTCAGTCCCCCATATCGCTGAAGATGTTGTCCGGAGGGGCAAAATCGATGCGGTCGTCGCTTTCCGAGCCAGCGTTGATGTCGCGCACCGTGACGCGGCCGTCGGCGTGGCCGATGATCACCACATCGCAAATGTCGATGAAAAGGCCGTTTTCAACGACGCCGGGGATCTGGTTCAGTACCAGCGCCAACTGCCGCGGATTGCCGATGCGCTTCAAATGCAAGTCCATGATGTAATTGGATTCGTCCGTGATCAACGGTCGGTCGCCGTTCATCCTGAGCGTGACATCGCGGTTCAGCACGTCCATAGATACCAGCGTCTCTTCGATCAGGGCCTTGGTGGTCTGCCAGCCAAAAGGGATCACCTCCACCGGGAGCGGAAAGGCGCCAAGCTGTGCCACCTCCTTTGCGGCGTCGGCGATCACGATCATCTGGTCGCTTGCGGTCGCGACAATCTTTTCCTGCAACAGCGCGGCCCCGCCACCCTTGATCAGCGCAAGGTTCAGGTCAAATTCGTCCGCGCCATCAATCGTCAGGTCCAACCATTTGACATCGTCCAGCGAGCTTACCGGCACACCTACCGCGCGCGCCAGTTCCGCGGTCCGGCTCGAGGTCGGCACCCCGATGATCTTGAGCCCTTCCTCACGCACCCGCTCGCCCAGGCAACGCACCATCCAGGCCGCAGTTGACCCGGTGCCAAGCCCGACCTTCATACCAGACTGCACAAAGTCGACCGCACGCTTCGCAGCGACGAACTTAGCCTTGTCGATAGGGGAAAGGTCAGCAGGCATGGAAGGCACTCCTTGGCGAACGCCTTGCTTATAGGCAAAGCCGCCGGGACGGGCGAGGGCTTTCGTGTTCGCTTTGCGCTTGACTTTGCAGCCGGGCATCTCATATTGCGAATAATTCTCATTTGCATGGTTGCGATGCCCCCGACGACCGGCCCTTTCGATCTGCGTCACAGTGACTGGCGTCAGTCCAAAGGCGCCGCATCGCTGTCCGAGGTGCATCGATCGGTCGCTCTGCCCTCTGGCAAATGGCGGCGTTTTGCGGCGTTCATGGGGCCGGGCTATATGGTGGCCGTCGGCTATATGGACCCCGGCAACTGGGCAACCGCGCTCGCCGGAGGGTCACGGTTTGGTTATGCGCTGCTGGTCGTGGCGCTGGTTTCCAACCTTATGGCCGTGGTCCTGCAATCGCTCTGCGCCCGTCTTGCCATCGCTACAGGGCGGGATCTGGCGCAGGCTTGCCGGGATGCTTTTCCTGCCATCGTGGCAATGCCTTTGTGGCTGGCGGCGGAACTGGCCATCGTCGCCACCGACATCGCAGAGGTGATCGGCACCGCCATCGGGTTGAACCTCTTGTTCGGCGTGCCTTTGGAAATCGGTGTCGTGATCACCGCGCTCGACGTTTTCCTGATCCTTTGGCTGCAAAAGAAGGGTTTTCGCTGGCTGGAGGCGTTCATTGTCACCCTGCTTGGCGTCATAGCGCTGTGCTTTGCCATCCAGATCGCCCTTGCCAACCCGGATTGGGGTGGGGTCATCCGTGGCTTTGCCCCCACGGTCGAGATCATCCGCAATCCACAGATGCTGTACCTGGCGATGGGAATTCTGGGCGCGACCGTGATGCCGCACAACCTGTACCTGCATTCGGCCATCGTGCAGACCCGGGCCTATGGCGACACCTTGCCCGAAAAACGTGAGGCGCTGCGCTATGCGACAATCGACAGCACGGTGGCGCTGAGTTTTGCCTTGCTGGTCAACGCCTCGATCCTCATCCTCGCCGCCGCGTCATTTCATGCCAGCGGCCAGACCACGGTGGCCGAGCTTGGGCAGGCCTATCAGCTGATCGGCCCGCTTCTGGGCAGCGGCATCGCGCCCGGTCTGTTCGCCATCGCCCTTCTGGCTTGCGGGTTGAACTCCACCGTTACCGCGACCCTGGCCGGGCAGGCGGTGATGGAGGGGTTTCTGCACATTCGCCTGCCGCCAGCCTTGCGCCGTCTGATCACGAGGGGTCTGGCCATTGTTCCTGCCGCCGCTGTGACCCTGATCTATGGCGCCTCGGGCACCGGGCGGCTGTTGATCCTGACGCAAGTCATCCTCAGCCTGCAACTGAGCTTTGCCGTTATCCCGCTGGTGATGTTCACCGCCGACCGGGGCAAGATGGGGGCACTTGCGGCCCCGCGCTGGCTGGTGGCACTGGCCATCGTGATCGCCGTCGTCATCCTGGTGCTGAACCTCAAGCTGCTGCATGATTTCGTGGTGGGTTGAGAGCCCAAGCTGGGCAATCCGGGCGCAATTTCGCGCCTTGGTCCGAACCTCGGACCTGACACTTTACCACGTAACTTCAATTGGATAGCTTTTCTTGTTAACCGGATTTTAGGGTTTGCGACCAAGTCGCCCGGGCACTGCCATCAGATCAAAACGCGCCTGCCATCAGCCCAGCAGCCCCAGTTCCTTGAGCCCGGCCTTGACCTCGTCCAGCGTGACACGGCCATCGCCATTGCCGTCAAACGCCATCACCGCACGCAACTGCCCTGCCTTGGCATCGCTATAGGCCGACAAGCCCGCCATCCCGGCATAAGCCTGAATTTCGGCCGCTGTGACCGTACTGTTACCATCGCCATCAGCTTTGGCGAACATCACCGCCAGCTTGCCCCGTTCAGCGGCGGCGGCGGCGGCCTGCACCACTGTCAGTTCTGCCAGTGTCACCGCGCCGTCGCCGTCAAGATCGGCA
>JANXPK010000148.1 GCA_025357355.1 Rhodobacterales bacterium | reverse complement strand
GCGCGTTCCGCCGCGATGGCCGTTCGGGCTGTCGCGGTGCGACACCAGGCGGATGGAAGAACTGGTGACCTGCGCCAAGGGTTCTGCCTTCCTGAAAACGGTGGTGGGGTTTGACGGCACCGCCAATCATGACGCGGAACTGGACCGCATCGCGCTCTCCAAACCGGTGCGCTTTGCCGCCGTGCCAACCGGGCGCGACGACGTGGCGCTGCTCGGCTTCACCAGCGGCACCACTGGCGAGCCCAAGGCCACGATGCATTTTCACCGCGATCTTTTGATCATCGCCGACGGCTATGCCCGCGAGGTGCTGCAGGTCACGCCCGACGACATCTTCGTCGGCTCGCCACCCCTTGCCTTTACCTTCGGCCTTGGTGGCCTTGCCATCTTCCCGCTGCGCTTTGGCGCGGCCGCGGCACTGCTGGAACAGGCGAGCCCGGCCAACATGATCGCCCTCATCCAAGAGCACAAGGCGACGGTCTGCTTCACCGCCCCCACCGCCTACCGCGCCATGCTGAAGGCGATGGAGGCGGGGGCAGATCTGAGCAGCCTGCGCGCCGCCGTCAGCGCCGGCGAGACGCTGCCCGCCCCGGTTTATGAGGAGTGGATCAAGCGGACCGGCAAGCCGATGCTCGACGGCATCGGCGCCACCGAAATGCTGCACATCTTCATCACCAATCGTTTTGACGACCACCATCCGGGCTGCACCGGGCGCCCGGTGACGGGTTATGAGGCGCGCATTGTCGGCGAGGATATGACCGAGGTGCCGCGCGGCGAGGTTGGTCGGCTGGCGGTGCGTGGCCCGACCGGCTGCCGCTACATGGCTGATCCACGGCAAAAGACCTATGTGCGCGACGGCTGGAACCTGACCGGCGACAGCTTCTGGCAGGATGCCGAGGGCCGTTTCCACTTTGCTGCGCGCTCGGACGACATGATCATTTCTGCCGGCTACAACATCGCGGGGCCAGAGGTGGAGGCGGCACTGCTGTCGCACCCGGCGGTTCTGGAATGCGCCGTGGTGGGCGCGCCCGACGAGGAACGCGGCCATATCGTCGAGGCGCATGTCGTGCTGGTGGCCGGGCAGGTTGGCGATGCGCTGATGATCAAGACCCTGCAAGACCACGTCAAAGCCATGATCGCCCCGTACAAATATCCCCGCCGCGTGGTGTTCACCGCTGCCTTGCCCAAGACCCAGACCGGCAAGATCCAACGCTTTCGGCTCAAGACCTGACTGGGCATGTTGTCACGTAGGCCGGTCTCACAAATTCGTGAATGAAATCCGGGTTGCGGGCGAGCGGGGAAAGTTTCTCACCTTGCGTCATCGCATGGGAAATCCGTTGGCAGCTTGCAGAAATCCGACTATGCCAACCCTGCCGACTCTGCCGCGCTGCCCCGGCGCGTGGCATGGGTCCACAATGAAATGGGTTGGGCTGGATCAGGGCACGGCGCCCGCGTCCGAAGATGAAAGGTTTGGCATTGATATGCGTCTGAATACAAAGCGTTTTGCGCTGCTGCTGGCAGCGGCGGGAATGGCGGTCACCCTGACGGGCGCCCTGAGCGGTGCTGCACGGGCCGACACCAATTCGGTGATGACCACCTGCAGCGCGCAGTACAAGGTCGACAAGGCGGCGGGCAAGGTGCCTGCGAACCAGACCTGGCCGCAGTATTATTCCACCTGCGCCGCCAACCA
>JANXPK010000139.1 GCA_025357355.1 Rhodobacterales bacterium | reverse complement strand
CTTTGGGCCAACGGTGGACGCGTAACATTCACCATATCCAACGATGCCGGTGTCGGTGGTGAGTTTGGGGAAGATCCAGTAGCGCCCACCCCAGCCCGGAGCAGGAGGGGCCACGACGAAGATTTCGAGGTCCTTGAGTTTCATTGTCAGCCTCCGCTTTCAGGGCAGGCTAGGCGTCAGGCGGCTGCCGTCTCGCGCGTTCCCGCGACAAAGAGTTGCACGGCAGCGACCATAAGTAACGCAGACAACACGAAGGGCGCGCCGGGCAGGTGGATGGGCGCGAACGGGCCGGTGAAATAGGCAAAGAGCGTCGTCATCACCAAAGGCGCCAGGATCATCGACAGCGCGTTCAGCGACGCGTTGATCCCGGCCAGTTCACCTTGCTGATCGCCAGGCGTGGCGCGCGACATCATGGCTTGCAGGGCCGGACCGCCCAAACCTGCCAAGGCGGCAATCGGCAGCGCCAGAAGCGCCCAGGTACCCGAGGTCACGACGCCGTAAAAGGCGTAGGTTGCCATCTCGATGGTCAGGCCGATGATCGCGCCGCGGCGTTCGCCAAAACGGCGGATTGCGGGACCGACCAGCAGGGCCTGCACGATGACCGAGCCAAGCCCAAAGGCGGCCAGCGACAGCCCGATCCACCGCGCGTTCCAGCCAAAGGCCTCGTGGCCGTAGTAAGACCAAATCACTGGCCAGACATTCGAAGTCAGTGCGAAGATGAAGCCTACCAGCAGCAGTCGGCGCAGGCCCGGAAGTTTGCGGATCGCAGCGAAAGAAGCAAGCGGATTGGCGCGGGTCAGGGTAAAGGGACGACGGCGGTCGAGCGGCAGGCTTTCGGGCACCACCAGCAGGCCGAAGGCCAGATTCAACGCCCCCAAGCATGCGGCGACCCAAAAGGGCGCGCGCGGGTCGATACCGGCGACAAGTCCACCAATCACCGGGCCCGCGATAAAGCCCACGCCAAACCCCGCGCCGATCAGGGCGAAACGACGAGCGCGGTCATCGGGAGCGGAAATGTCGGCGATATAGGCCATGGTGGTGGATTGCGTGGCCGAAGCGATGCCATTGATCATGCGGGCGATCAGCAGCAACCAGAGCGTTTGCGCCAGGCTCATGACAATATAGTCCACCGTCATCACTGCAAGCGAGGTCAGCAGTACCGGGCGGCGGCCATAATGGTCTGACAAGTTGCCGACGACCGGACCGCACAGGAATTGCATCGCGGCGAATGAAGTCACGATCACCCCACCCCAGACAGCAGCCTGCGACAGGCTTTCATGGGTTACCTGCATCATAAGATCGGGCATCACAGGAAAGATCAGGCCGATGCCAATCGCATCCAGCGTCACCGTAAGGATGATGAAGGTCAAGGCGAGGTTCTGGCGGCCAAACATTGGGGCTCCTTCACATATGGCCGATATCGTGGAGGAAGGTTTGCAGCAAGGCCGCATATTCGACGGGTTTTTCGACCATCGGCAAATGACCCGCGCCGCGCATCAGGGCAAAGCGGTGGCCGGGGACCAGCTCGGCGGTCTCGCGCACCAGGTCGGGAGGCGTGGTTCCGTCGTTCGCCCCGGCGATGGCGAGGGTGGGCAGGCGCAGGCTGGCCGTGGTGGTGTAGAAATCACACCCTGCAATGGCCGCGGCGCAGCCGATCCAGCCATCGGGGTCGGTCCGGGTCAGCAGACCACGCAAATAGGGCTCGACCGGGTTGCTGCGGAAAGCGGGTCCAAGGATGCGCTGCATCGCCCCATCGGCATAGGCATCAAGGCCGTTTGCCCGGACTTCCTCGCTGCGCTGGCGCCAAAGTTCGGGCGTACCGATCCGCGCAGCGGTGTTGGACATTACCAGGCCGCGCACCAGATCGAGCCGCTCTACCGCCAGACCCTGTGCGACAAGACCACCCAGCGAAACCCCGATGACCACCGCCTCCTTGAGGCTACAATGGTCCATCAGCCGCTCGAGGTCGCGGATCAGGCCGCCCATTGTATAGGGCGGCGGCGTGGTATCCGACCGACCGTGGCCGCGATGATCGTAAGTCAGTATCCGGAACCGGCCCTGCAAAAGGCTCACGACGCCGTCCCAGATCGTGCGGTCGGTGCCAAGGGCGTGGGCAAAGACCAGCACCGGGGACCCTGCTGGACCTTCAAGCTGCGCATTCAGGCGGATGTCGGGAAGGTAGATCAGCGGCATAGTTGGTAAAGGTCAAGGATGAGGTTGGAAAACGTCCGCAACGGTGTCAGTTTGTTCGGTCAGGACATGGAAGCAAATCGGCGCAGCGCATCCGCAAACAGCGTGGGATCGACATTGCCGCCCGAGGCCGTGCAGATCACCGTGTCGGGCAGGTCTTGGCGAAACAGCGCGGCGGCAAGGGCGACGGCACCGCCGGGCTCTATGACAATACGCAGATGAGTAAAGGCGAGCGTCATGGCATGCAGCGCCTCGTCATCGGTCACGACCATTCCCGGGCCGCAAAGCCGCTGCAGAATCGGAAAGGTGATCTTTCCCGGCGACGGCGTCACGATAGCATCGCAGATCGAGCCGGTCATGGCCGGGTTGCGCACAATCTTGCCCGCGGCGAGCGAGCGGGCCACGTCATCGAACCCGGCGGGTTCGCAAGGCCGGACCCTGAAGTTTGGGGCGCGAGCGGCAAGGGCCACGGCAATCCCGGACGTGAGCCCGCCTCCGCCGCAACAGGTCAGAACCTCGGCTTGCACAATCCCCGCCTCGGCCGCTTGATCGGCGATTTCAAGCCCGGTCGTGCCCTGACCAGCGATGACCTGCGGCTCGTCATACGGTTTGATCAGGGTGAGCCAGCGCGCCGCCGACAACTGTATACCAAGAGCGTCGCGATCCTCGGTTGCGCGGTCGTACAGCACCACCTCGGCTCCATAAGCGCGGGTGTTGGCGATCTTGATCGCGGGCGCATCCGAAGGCATCACGATGACCGCAGGCACCCCGTGCAAGGCAGCGGCATAGGCCACACCCTGGGCATGGTTGCCCGATGAAAAAGCAATTACTCCACGGGCGCGGATGGCAGGGTCAAGTGCCGTCAAGGCAGACCAGGCGCCGCGAAACTTGAAGCTGCCAGTCCATTGCAGGCATTCGGCCTTGACGAAAATCCGGCGCCCGGCGATCCG
>JANXPK010000135.1 GCA_025357355.1 Rhodobacterales bacterium | reverse complement strand
GGATCGTCCGCCACTTCGGCCACAAACCCCAGCGCCAATGCGCGTTCAGCCGTCACGACCCGGCCAAACAGCGCCATCTCCTTCAGCACCGCCTCCGGCAACAGCCGCGCCAGCCTTTGCGATCCCGACCAGCCCGGCACGATGCCGACCGAGGTTTCCGGCAGCGCAATCTTTGCCCGTGGCGACATCACCCGGATATCGCAGGCCGCCGCCAATTCCAGCCCGCCGCCATAAGCCGGCCCCTCCAGCACCGCAATCGTCGGCCTCGACAGCCGCGCCAGCCGGTCGAACACCCGGTGCCCCGCCCTGACCCAATGGCGCGCGAAATCCGCCGGGCTCAGGTCGGCCCAGGCGTTGATATCGGCACCTGTGCAGAATGCTTTCGGTCCGGTCGCCGTGACCAGCACCGCCACCACATGCGCCTGCGCCTCGACCGCGTCGCAATGGGCGGCGATCTGGTCCAGCATCGCCGGGGTCAGCGCGTTCAGCTTGGCCGGATTGTCCAGCCGCATCTCGGCAATAGGGCCGTCCATCAACAGGTGCACCTGGCTCATAGCGGCAACTCCATGGCTTGCGGCGACAACAGCGCCAGCGGCATCACGCCGGCGTTTTCAGCCAGCCTCACCCGGCCCTGCGAGGCCGCCACGATATCCCGCGCCGGATCGATCCCCGGCATGATTTCGGTGGCGACCAGCCCCTCGGGCGCCAGCCGGATAACGCAACGCTCGGTCACATAGATCACATCCTGACCCTGCGCCCGCGCCCGTGCCCCCGAAAACGTCACATGCTCCACTTGGCTGACCATCTTGGTGAACTTGCCCGGCTTGGTCACCCGCAGCCCAGTCGCGTCCAGCGCAATCTCTGCCCCCGCCTCGAACCAGCCCGAAAAAACGATCTTCTTCGCATGGGCCGTAATGTCGACAAACCCGCCGCAACCCGCTGTCAGATAAGGCTTCTTGCCGAGTTTGCTGACGTTGACATTGCCCTCCACATCGACCTCCATGAACGACAGAAACGTCATGTCAAAGCCGCCGCCCTGAAAATATGTGAACTGCGCAGGGCTCGGCATGAACGCATCGGCGTTGCTGGCGCAACCAAAGGCGAACCCGGTCAGCGGCATCCCCCCAACCGCCCCCTGCTCGATGGCCCAGGTCACCGCCTGCGGCTCGCCCGCCTCCAGCAGGATGCGCGGCACCATTGCCGAAATGCCAAAGCCCAGATTGGCCGTCATCCCGCGCCTGAGCTCCATCGCCGCCCGCCGTGCAATCACTTTCTCCACCCCATGCTCGGCCAGATGAAAGCTCGCCCAGGGCCGCATGATCTCACCCGAAATCGCCGGATCGTAAGGGGTTTCCGTGGTCTGCTTTTGCTCGGGGTCCAGCACGATCAGGTCGACCAGATGCCCCGGCACCCGCACATCATGGGGGCGCAAGCTGCCTGCCGCCGTCAGCCGTTTGACCTGCGCAATCACCAGCCCGCCGTGGTTGCGCACCGCAATCGCCTGATCAAGCCCACCAAGATAGGCGCCCTCGTGTTCATAGGTCAGATTGCCGCGCTCATCCGCCGTCGTCGCCCGCAGGATGCACACATCCGGCGCGATGTTGGGAAAATGCAGCCAGGTCTCGCCACCAAATTCGACCTTTGCCACGATGGGCGCCGCGGCGGCGCGCGCGTTCATCGCACAGCCTTCGCGCACGGGATCGACAAAGGTCTGCAAGCCCACCTTCGTCATCACCCCCGGCTTCTTCGCCGCCACATCACGGTGCATGTCGAACAGGATGCCAGACGGCACGTTATAGGCCGCAATCCGGTTTTCGGTGATCATCTTCCAGATCTCCGGCATCGGCAGGTTCGACCCGCCTGACGGATACGACCCTCCGATCACCCGCGCCAAAAGCCCGTCCTGTGCGATATGGTCAATGCCCTTGACCCCGTACATATCGCCCGCCGCAATCGGATGGATCGTGGTGATGTCGCGTGGATGGCCCTCGTCGCGAAACCGCTGACCCAGCGCCGCAAGCACCTTGTCCGGACAACCAAGCGCCGAGGAGGACGACACCGTCACCACCGCCCCGTCCCTGATCCGCGCCACCGCCTCTGCCGCCGAAACCAGCTTGTTCATCACTGCCCTTTCGCACCGCACCTGCAACAGAGCCCGTCTCATGGCGCAAACCGAAAAGTTGGTCATACGGCGAAAGACAGGACCCGAACTTGCACAGAGAATCGCGCCAACCGTCATTTGGATCGTTCCAAACAAATACTGGAACGATCCAAATCGGTCAAGTCATCGATTGCAGGCAATTTGGCGCCGGGATTGGGCTCAGCCGCTCAAAGGTCCAACGCGTCAGCCCGCCGCCTTTACTCCGCTGCCCCAAAGGGCGAAGTGCCCATCCCGTTGCACTTGCACAGTGCTGAAACCGGCGTTTTGCAGGTGGGCGGCCAGCGTCGTGGCGGTAAATCCAGTCCGGTGCCCCATGAACGCGTTACCCGCAGCCAGTGCCGGTCGGAAACCGTACAGCATGTCCAGCGGTGCAATCGGCCCCATCGCCGACATATAGGCCGCGTCTTCCAG
>JANXPK010000082.1 GCA_025357355.1 Rhodobacterales bacterium | reverse complement strand
GGGCGGTCGCTGGCGGGGGAGTTGCCGTCGGTGCTGCACCCTCCCACGGGTTGCGTGTTCGCGACGCGCTGTCCCGTGGCCGTGGCGCGCTGTCATGCCGAGCGGCCGGAGTTGCGAGATTTCGGCGGGCGGCAAGCGGCGTGTCATCTGGTGGAGCGGTAAATGGATGTAAAGGACCTTGCCCGCGACTGGGCCGCGCTGCCGCAGGTGTCCAGCATCCATGCCTCGGGTGACGGGCGTTGGGTATTCTATTGCGCGGCGGGTCTGAACGAGGTGGACGAGGTCTATGTGGTGCCCGCCGATGGGTCGCGGGGGCCGGTGCAACTGACCTGGGGGGTGGACCATCACCAGATCCGCGATGTGGCGCATGACGGTTCGGTCTTGGTGCTGGCGCAATCGCATCATGCCAGCGAGCACGATCATCTGCTGCTGCTGGACCGAAAGGCGGGGGCGAAGCTGCGGTTGCTGACGCCCAAGCAGGACGACCACTATGTCTATGGCGGGCGGATGACTTGGGACAAGCGGGCGATCATCTTTGTCGCGGATTATGATTATGAGGCAGGCAAGGTCGTGGAGGGGGCAATGGTCTGGTGGCAGGACATCGTGACCGGCGACCGGCGGTGTCTGGCGCGGACCACGCATCTCTTTGACCGCGCGCCGTCGCTGTCACCATCTGGCAAGCGGCTGCTGTTGAATGTGAATGAACGTTTGCCTGGCGGTGCGCAGCTTTGGGTGATGGACCTGGAAGATGGCGAATTGCGTGAGGCGCTGGACTTTGGTCTGCGCAATGCCACGCGCGGCGACTGGATCGACGACGAGCGGATTGCGTTTGTGACCGACCGGCATGGGCGCGACGAGTTGGGGATATTGACGCTGATCAACGGCGAGGTGGAGTGGCTGGCAGGGGAGCCTCAGATCAGGCCACACGAGGTGGTGGCGGGGGCTGGGCGGTTTGTCTGTGTGGCGCATGACGAGGGGCGCAGCGTGGCGCTGCTGTGGGATGGGGCGCTGGCGCCGTTGGTCAACCGTTCGGGGCGGCGCAGTCTGGTGCCGCACGCGGCCTTGCCGGATGGCGGCTGGATCGCGGAGGCTTATGATGCGGACGGGCCGCATGAGCTGGTGCGGGTCATGCCGGAGGGGACTTGCCGGACGCTGGTGCAATGGCCGGTATCGGCGCGGCAGTACCGGGCGCCGCGGGATTTTCGCTGGGCCACCTTGGATGGCAAGCCCTGTCAAGGCTGGCTTTACGAACCTGAGGGGGCGTCAAAGGGGTTGATTTGTTACGTCCATGGCGGGCCGACCTGGCATTCGGAGGATTGGGTCAACCCCAAGATCGGCTTCTGGGTGCAGGCGGGCTACACGGTGCTGGACCCCAACTATCGTGGCTCTACCGGGTTCGGCCATGACTGGCGCGAGGCGGTCAAAGAGGATGGCTGGGGCGGGCGCGAACAGCAGGATATTCGTGCCGGGATCGAGGCTTGCGTGGCGCAAGGGTTGGCGCAGAGGGGGCGGATTGCGGTGGCGGGCAATTCCTATGGCGGGTTTTCAAGCTGGTATGCCATCACACGGTTCGGCGGTCTGGTCAATGCGGCGATCCCGATGTGCGGGATGTACCGGCTTGACCTTGACTATCACGAGACGGGCATGCCGCATGGGCGAGAGTATTCGCGTGAGATGATGGGGGGCACGCCCGAAGAGTTGCCCGAGAAATACGCGGCCGCAAGTCCGGGCAACTTCATCGCCGACATAAGGGGCCAGGTGATGATCGTGCACGGGTTAGCCGACAGCAATGTGGGACCCGAGAATTCGCAGGTCG
>JANXPK010000034.1 GCA_025357355.1 Rhodobacterales bacterium | reverse complement strand
CACCAGCACGATCACCGGCAGGGCGACGGCGTGCAGCTTGGCCCAGAACCCCATGCCGGGAAAGATCATCGACACCGGCTGGAACAGATGCACGACCTGCGTCAGAAGGAAGATCACGAAATAGGCGGCAACGAATTCCGGCAGGCTGATCGTGGCCAGCGTGATGCCGGAAATCAGCTTGTCCGGCCACCGCCCGTTGTAGCGCGCCGCCAAAAGCCCCAGCCCGATGGCCAAAGGCACCGCGATCACCCCCGCGCAACTGGCCAGAAACAGCGTATTGCCAAACCTCTGGCCGATGGCTTGCGAAATGTCCTGACCATTGGTCAACGCCTTGCCAAGATCGCCGTGCAAGGCATGGCCCAGCCAGCTGAAATAGCGGTAAATCGCGGGCTCGTTCAGCCCCAGCGCCTGACGCAGATTGGCCAAAGCTGCCGGCGTTGCCGATTGCCCCAGGATCGCCTGTGCGGCGTCGCCCGGCAGCATCTCGATCCCCAGGAACAGGACGACCGAAACGGCCCAGAGCAGGATCAGGCCCAGCGCAATGCGCTGGACCACCAGTTTCAGAAGCGGGTGCACCCCGGCCTCAGGCGTTCAACCAGCACTTTTGCAGTGCCTTGCCGTTCATGAACTCCTGTCCGCCATCAACACGCCAGCCACCGACCGTGTCAGAGACCGCTTCGACAAAGTCGTTGAACATCGGCACGATGACGCCACCGGTATCGCGCACCAGATTGGCCATCTCGGAATACTCGGCCTTGCGCTTGGTCTGGTCCAGCTCGCCCCGCGCCGCCAGCAGCAATTCATCGAAGCGCTTGTTGACGAATTTGGTGTCGTTCCAGTCGGCGGTGGATTGGTAGGCGGTCGAATACATCTGGTCCTGCACCGGACGTCCGCCCCAATAGCTGGCGCAGAACGGCGCGACGTTCCACACATTGGTCCAGTAGCCGTCATCAGGCTCAAGCTTCACCTGCAGCGGGATGCCCGCCGCATTGGCCGATTGCACGAACAATTGCGCCGCCTCGACCGCCCCCGGAAACGCCCCCGGAGCCACTTGCAGCAGGATGGGAGAGCCGTCGTGACCCGATTTCTTGTACGCCGCCGTCGCCGCCGCCGCATCATATTCGCGTTGCGGGATGGTTTCGTCGAACAGCGGATAGGCCGCGTTGATCGGGAAGTCGTTGCCGATCGACCCCAGACCACCCAGGATCTTTTCCAACATCTCCTTGCGGTTGATCGACAGCTTCAATGCCATCCGCAGGTCATTGTTGTCAAAGGGCGGCTTGTTGCATTCCATGATGAACACGTAATGCCCGCGGCCTGCCGCCGATTTGATCGACACGCCCGACACGCCTTTCAACAGATCGACGATCTTGGGGTCAACCCGGTCGATCATGTGAACCTGACCCGATTGCACGGCCGCCGTCCGCGCGGTGTTGTCGTTGATGATGAAGATCTCGACGGCATCGGCATGGCCACGGTCGGCGTCCCAGTAGTCGGCATGTTTTTCAAACGCGCAACGCACGCCGGGCTCAAAGCTCGAAATCTTGTAGGGTCCGGTGCCGATCCCCGCGGTCGGCTTGTCCGCGCCACCGCCGGGCTGGATGATCAGATGGTAGTCCGCCATCAGGAACGGCAAGTCGGCATTCGGCCCCGACAGGGTCAGCGTGACCGTATCGCCGTCAACCTTCATGTCCTTGATGCCCTTCACGATGCCCAGCGCGCCCGATTTCGATTTCTCGTCGGTGTGGCGCTTCAGAGTGGCCACCACGTCATCGGGGGTCATCACGGCGCCGTTGTGGTATTTCACGCCCTTGCGGATCTTGAACATCCACTGGGTGGCATCGGGCGAAGAGGAAACTTCTTCGGCCAGCCGCATCGAGACCACGTTCTTCTCGCTCACCTCGACCAGGGTTTCCCCCCAGGTCGAGTTGATCAGGAATGGCGCGGGCGATGCCGCCAATGCGGGGTCCAGCGTGTCGGTGCTGTCGCCGCCCTGAACCCCGGCGCGCAGGGTGCCACCCTTCTTGGGCGTGTCGGCGCGTGCCGCCGTCGACAGCAGCGTGCCCGCCATCGCCGCCGAAACGCCCAGCGCGCCCGCCCGGCCAACAAACTCGCGGCGGCTCATCCGGCCCTTGGCGGCCTCATGCAACAGATGGTTCAGTTCTTGTGACATTGTCGTCTCCCTGTCAGGCCACCCGGCCTTTTTCTTGATTGTTGAGTCAATAAAACGCGATTCTCTCATCGGGCCAAGGATTATCTTTGCCCCGCACCCGATTCCGGTTCAGATGAACCGGCGCTCCACCTCTTCGTCAAAGCTCTTCTCGAAGATCACCGCGTCGCCCTCCCATGCCGTCAGCTTGGCCACCATGCGCAGATGGGTCGCAGTCCCGGTCATCTCGGCCGCCGCCCGCGTGCGCACCTGCCAGTCGCCGCGCGACAACCGCTGCTCCCAGACAT
>JANXPK010000857.1 GCA_025357355.1 Rhodobacterales bacterium | reverse complement strand
GGATTGCCATGCCAAGGAACAGCGCCCCCATCTGCGCCATCCACCAGCCCTGCGACGACACCCCCCAGATCAGTGCCACAAAGGTCGCCGCGAACAGTACCAGGATCACAGACTGGGTGCCGCTCAGACGGTCGTTCCCGGCCCCATTGCCACCCGACAAGAAGGCTTGCCGATCGCGACTCGCCTGCGCCGCCATCACGGACCGTGCCGGATCGGCTTTCACTCGTAGCGCGTAGCGGGTGACATAGGCGATGCAGATCGCCAGCCCGCCCAACAGCAGCACAACGCGCAGCACCATGCCTTCTGTAAAGGCCACCCCAGCGGCATTTGAGGCAATGACAGTGGCAAAGGGGTTGATCGTCGAACCCAGCGTGCCGATGCCCGCACCGATCAGGATCACCGCCACCGCCGTCATCGTGTCGAACCCTGCGACCAGCATTGCCGGGATCAGTAGCGGATAGAAGGCCAGCGTTTCCTCGGCCATGCCATAGGTCGTGCCGCCCAGTGCGAACAACGACATGAGGATTGGGATCATCCAGACCTCGCGCCCCTTCAGCTTGCGCATCGCTGCCTTGATGCCAGTGTCGATCGACCCGGTGGCATTGACCACGCCCAGAAAGCCACCCAGAAACAGAACGAACAGCGACACGTCGATGGCGTTCGCGGCATAGCTGTTGGGGTCGTAAAATCCGGCAGTCGGGGCCAGCAGGATGTCGATGAAACCCTGCGGTTTGGCCTCGACCGTCTTGTAGGTGCCCGCCACCGCCACTTCGCGCCCGACGGCGTCGTTCTGCACCCGGTCAAATTTGCCCGCCGGAATGATCCAGGTCAGGGCTGCCACGACGATGATCAGCGCGAACAGGATCGTATATGCGGTGGGAAATCGCGAGGCGAGGCTGTCGGGTTGTGGGGTGGGGTTGAGTGCCATAGCGGTCTCTTTTCCAATCATTTTACGGGTTGAGCAGTTGATCCGAGGATCGGGAAAAATCCTGGAACGCGTCGCGCATAGTCGTCAAAGACGGCACCGAACCGGGCGCGGGTTTCGCACTCTTCGGCGCGGGCCAGACGTGCATACATCCAGATCAGGAACGGATACATCGCAAGCGTCAAAAGCGTCGGCCATTGCACCAGAAACCCGGTCAGCACCAGCACGAAGCCTGCGTATTGCGGATGGCGCAGCCGGGCATAAAGACCTGTGGTGGCCAGTTTGCCGCTGCGTTGTGCGGCATACAGCACCGGCCAGGCGGCGGAAATCAGCCAGAAACCACCGCCGATCAGCACGAAGCTGAGCAAATGGAACGGGCCGAAATGCGGATTGCCACCCCAGCCGAACATCATCTCGGGCAAATGGCCCGCGTCATGCGCAAACCAGTCGATGCCGGGATAGCGGGTCTGCAGCCAGCCGGACAATAAGAATATGGTAAGTGGAAACCCATACATCTCGGCAAAGAGGGCCACCAGAAACGCGCTGAACGCCCCGAAACTGCGCCAGTCGCGCGGCGTCTGCGGCTTGAAGAAACTGAAGGCGAACAGGATGAAAATCGCCGCGTTGATAAGGGCAAAAAACCACAGGCCATAGCCGTAGGACGGGGTGATCATGGCTTGTCTCCGGTGTCATCGGTATGATCATCCGGCGCTTTGGCCTGAGGTTCGCTGTGGCGGCCATGTCCGCCATGCCCGCCGTGGCCGCGGTGCATGAAGAAATGCATCCCGATCCAGGCTGCCAGAAACACAAAGGAACCCGAAGTACCGCCAAAGATATGGACGCGGTGTTCATAGCCCAGCAAGATCGCGGCGATGACAAGAAAGACAATCAGGGCAATTCCGGTAGATGACTGCCAGAAACCGGGGTTGGGTTCTGGGTTGTGCATCGAACGATCATGGTCTTGCATAGCTGTTTCTCCTTGAACGCTACAGATTGGGCGCGAATGTTTTGCAGGCTTTGGCCCTGGGGACTGGTGGGGGATCATCAACCAAGGTCATGCAGCAACTCCCGGTTCTTCACCTGAGCCGAAATGCTGCCTTGCATCCTTGACCATGCGCGAAACGCACCATCTGGCGTAGAACGGCGCGAACATCAGACCGAGCCAGCGCCCCGGAAGGCC
>JANXPK010000856.1 GCA_025357355.1 Rhodobacterales bacterium | reverse complement strand
CTGCGGCAAGTGCACCCCCTGCCGGATCGGTGCGGTACGTGGTGTCGAAACCGTCGACCGGATCGCACGGGGGGACGCAAGCGCCATCCCCTTGCTGACCGATCTTTGCAACACCATGAAAGCCGGGTCGCTGTGTGCGCTTGGCGGGTTCACCCCTTATCCTGTGATGTCCGCGCTAACCCATTTCCCTGATGACTTTGCCCGCGTGAAGGAGGCTGCCGAATGAAAGATTTCATCATCCCGGATCGCGACTACGGCACCCCGGCGGCCAAAGCAAAACAAATGGTCACATTGAGCATCGACGGCTTTGCGGTGACGGTGCCGGAAGGCACTTCGATCATGCGAGCGGCGGCAGAGGCGGGCATTCAGGTGCCGAAACTTTGCGCCACTGACTCGGTGGATGCCTTCGGCTCTTGTCGTCTGTGTCTGGTGGAAATCGAGGGTCGCAACGGCACGCCGTCAAGCTGCACAACGCCGGTGGCGGCCGGGATGAAGGTGCACACCCAGACCGAAAAGATCAAGCAATTGCGGCGCGGCGTGATGGAACTTTACATCAGCGACCACCCGCTGGATTGCCTGACGTGCAGTGCCAATGGCGACTGCGAATTGCAGGATATGGCCGGGGCGGTGGGCTTGCGCGATGTGCGCTATGAGGCGGTTGATACCCATTTTCGGGTCAAGGACACCTCGGGCAAGGCCAATCCGCAATACATCGCGCGGGACGACAGCAACCCTTATTTCAGCTACGATCCACAAAAATGTATCGTCTGCTCGCGTTGCGTGCGGGCTTGCGAAGAGGTTCAGGGCACTTTCGCATTGACTATTTCGGGCCGCGGTTTTGACAGCCGGGTTTCGGCGGGCGTGGCGGATGACAACTTTCTGTCATCTGATTGCGTGTCGTGTGGCGCCTGTGTCGCCGCCTGCCCGACCGCGACTTTACAGGAAAAGTCGGTGATCCAGATCGGCACTCCGTCGCACGCGGTCATAACGACCTGCGCCTATTGCGGCGTCGGCTGTTCGTTCAAGGCGGAAATGCGCGGTGACGAACTGGTCCGCATGACGCCTTACAAGCACGGAAAAGCCAATCGCGGACATTCCTGCGTCAAGGGCCGTTTTGCCTACGGCTATGCCAGCCACAAGGACCGCATCCTGAATCCGATGATCCGCGACAGCATCAACGATCCGTGGAAAGAGGTGTCCTGGCCCGCGGCGATGAAGTTTACGGCCAGCCGGATGCAAGGCATCATTGCCAAGCATGGCCGGCAATCGGTGGGGGTCATAACGTCGTCGCGTTGCACCAATGAAGAGGCTTATCTGGTTCAAAAGCTGACCCGCGCCGTGTTCATGAATAATAATACGGATACTTGCGCGCGTGTGTGCCATTCGCCGACCGGTTATGGCTTGGGCCAGACTTACGGCACGTCGGCTGGTACGCAAGACTTTGATTCAGTGGAACATACCGATGTCGTCATCATCATCGGGGCCAACCCGACCGATGGCCACCCGGTGTTTGCCTCGCGTCTGAAGAAGCGGCTGCGGCAGGGGGCGAAGCTGATCGTCGTTGATCCGCGGCGCACCGACATCGTCGAAAGCCCGCATGTCAAGGCGCAGCACCATCTGGCGCTGACACCTGGCACCAATGTGGCGATTGTCACGGCTCTGGCGCACGTCATAGTTACCGAGGGTCTGTTCAACGAAACGTTCATTCGCGAACGGTGCGATTGGGAGGAATTCCAGGACTATGCCGAGTTCATCAGCCTGCCGCAGCATTCCCCGGAAGCGGTGGAACTGCTGACCGGTGTCAAGGCCGAAGAGGTACGTGCGGCTGCCCGGCTTTATGCCCGTGGGGGCAATGGCTCAATCTACTACGGGCTGGGTGTGACAGAGCACTCGCAAGGCTCGACCACGGTGATCGGCATCGCCAATCTTGCCATGCTGACCGGCAATATCGGACGACCCGGCGTTGGGGTTAACCCATTGCGCGGTCAAAACAATGTTCAGGGCTCTTGCGACATGGGTTCGTTCCCGCACGAGTTGCCGGGGTACCGCCATGTCAAAGGTGATGCGGTGCGCGACATTTTTGAACGGGCCTGGGGCGTCAAGATTGACAGCGAGCCGGGTCTGCGCATTCCGAACATGCTGGACGCCGCGGTCGAGGGCACGTTCAAGGGCCTGTATTGCCAGGGTGAAGACATCCTGCAATCGGACCCGGATACCAAGCACGTTGCGGCGGGACTTGCCGCGATGGAGTGTGTGATCGTCCATGACCTTTTCCTGAACGAGACCGCAAATTACGCCCATGTCTTCCTGCCGGGATCGACCTTTCTGGAAAAGAACGGAACGTTCACAAATGCCGAGCGCCGGATTAACCGCGTCCGCAAGGTGATGGCGCCGCGCAATGGGCTTGAGGATTGGGAGGTCACCATGATGCTGGCGAACGCCATGGGGGCGGGCTGGACCTATACCCATCCGTCGCAAATCATGGACGAAATCGCGATGACCACGCCGTCGTTCGCGGGGGTTTCGTATGAAAAGCTGGAAACGTTGGGTTCGGTGCAGTGGCCGTGCAACGAAAAGGCGCCCGAGGGCACGCCTTTGATGCATGTCGGCGGGTTTGTCCGCGGCAAGGGCAAGTTCATCAACACCGAATATGTGGCGACGGATGAGAAGACCGGGCCGCGCTTTCCGTTGCTGCTGACCACGGGCCGTATTCTCAGCCAATACAACGTTGGTGCGCAAACGCGGCGGACGCAGAATGTAGTGTGGCATGCCGAGGACTTGTTGGAGATCCATCCGCACGACGCCGAGGTTCGCGGCATCACGGAAGGCAATTGGGTGCGGCTGGCCTCGCGGTCCGGCGATACCACGCTGCGCGCGACACTGACGGACCGGGTGAGCCCGGGTGTGGTTTATACTACGTTTCACCATCCTGACACCCAAGCCAACGTGATTACAACCGAATATTCGGATTGGGCGACAAATTGCCCGGAATACAAGGTTACCGCAGTACAGGTGGCGCCTTCAAACGGGCCTTCGGAATGGCAGGAAGAGTATTCCGCGCAAGCCCGACTGTCGCGCCGGATCGCGGCGGCTGAGTGATGGAGTCCAGCCACCCCGTGCCTCGGGTGTCTTTCGGGACAAGCGCGGCCGGTCCTCGTATCTTGGCCGAGGAGGTGGCGGTTGCGTTGTCGTTCAACGGAACGACGCAGGCGGTGATGATGGCGACGCCTGCCGATCTGGTCGATTTCGCTTATGGTTTTGCTTTAACCGAAGGCATTGCCGCGCCTGATGAGTTGGAAAGCGTCGTAGTGGTCGAAGTGGCCAATGGCATCGACGTGCAGGTCTGGCTGGTGGCGGAAGCCGAGGCGCGGCTGGTCAAACGGCGCCGGACGATGGCGGGGCCGGTGGGCTGCGGGCTGTGCGGTATCGACAGTCTAGATGAGGCGATGCGCAAGATGCGGCCCGTTCAGAAATCATCGTTCACAATGATCCCCAATCAGGTGATGCAGGCGATTGCTTCCTTACCGGGTGCCCAGCCGTTGCATGACGCAACCCGGAGCGTTCATGCGGCAGGGTTCTGGAGCGACCATCTGGAAGCAGCGCGCGAAGATGTCGGGCGGCACAATGCGCTGGACAAGTTGATCGGTGGGATGGTGCGGGCGGGCACGCATCGGACCGGGGCAATCCTGCTGACATCGCGGGTGTCGATCGACATGGTCCAAAAGGTCGCGGCATTTGGCGCGCCGATGCTGATCGCCGTTTCTGCCCCGACGGCGCACGCCGTGACGCTCGCTGCGGAGGCTGGCATCACGCTCATTGCCCTTGCCCGGCCTGACCGGTTCGAGGTTTTCACCCATCCTAACCGTCTGACTTTGGAGACTGCCCATGTCGCATGACGCCGCCTTTGATCCCCATGCCAAGCTTATCTACATGGCCAATCAGATCGCCAAGTTCATGGAAAGCAAGTCCCATGACGAAGGGGTTGCTGGTTTGGCGAGCCATATCAACGACTTCTGGGAGCCGCGGATGCGCAAGCATCTGTTCGAGGTGCTGGATGCGGGCGGCGCCGGACTGCGGCCGCTGGTCATCGAAGCGGCAGAAATGATCAGAAGGCCAGTTGCGGCCTGATCGCCGCAAACCCTCCATCATCGCGACACTTTTGAGGGCTAGACCAAGCTGGCGCTGCTGCGGGATGAGCCAAAGATCCCGGCGTTGCGGGGCTATGGCTTTTGGATTGCGGGCGGGGAGAGAGAAGTTTGGACAGCCGAAGCACCATTTTTTCGGAGCGGCTGGATGTTGTCGGCGACTTTCTTGCGCCGGTCCTGCGGCAATTCAGGATGATCTTGTTGATCGTGTCGGTCGGCAGTCTGGCGACGTTGGCCTATACCCGCACTCAGGCCCCGAATTACGAAGCCTCTGCCGTGGTACAGATCCGCCCCGGAGTGTCGACTCGGGCGGTGGAAGAGCGGCTGACCAGTCGGGCCAATCTGATGGCGATGGTGGTGCAGCATGGGTTGGCGGCTCCGGGTGCGGGCGATGGGGTCAGCCGTCCGGCAATGCTGCTGCGACAGGCGATTGCAGTG
>JANXPK010000835.1 GCA_025357355.1 Rhodobacterales bacterium | reverse complement strand
CGTGCGCGTCCCCGACAGCCTTTGGCCTGTCGGAGAGCGGACTCTTAGGCGTGATCGGTGCGCATGATTTCGCCGACCGCATCGTGGTGCGTGAGACGGCGGGGCTGGCGGTGGCACAACTGAGCGGGCTGGCCGTGGCTGGTTTGTGGACGCTGGTTGTCACCTCGATCATGATCAAGTCCGTGGTCCTTGTCACCCCCCTGCGTGTCGATATCGAAACCGAGACCAACAGGCTTGACTAATCCGAGCATGGCGAACGCGCGTATCAGCTAAATTCCTGAACCGTCCAGAGCACGATGTCCCTTCAAGGAATCACTGCCCGACCAAAGGCACGGAGTCTGAACTTGCATCAGCTCCCTGCCTTCCCTTCCCCGACAGGCCAAAGGCTGTCGGGGACGCGCACGACCGCCCCCCGGGCGGGCGCGTTCCGCTCCCACCCGCGGTCGTGCGCCTCCCCTTGGTCACCAAGATACCCAGCCCAATCTCCCTTGCCTTGCGCTGGCGCGCCGCAGCAATCGGACCGATGAAGGCTCCCCCGGAACCTTCGTCAGGCGGTCCTCTGGCACCGGTGGCGAAAGCGGCCATCATGATGTTTCCGCCAAGATAAATCGCGTTCTAGCGTGACCGCCAGGTGAACAGCGATGAGGCCACGAAATTCCACGCGGCTCCGGCGACGGCCCCAGCGGCACTGGCCAGCGGCCAGATGGCGAGCACGCTGAAAACCAGACGCGCAAGGCCGACGTTTAGTACCGCGCCAAAGCCGCAGACGCTATAGAAACTGGCCAGCCCCCGGATCAGTGCCATCCCCTTCAAGGCGCGGTCGCGATAAGTCAGCAGGTTATTGAGCAGGAAATTGTTGGCAATGGCGATCACGACGCCGATGGTTTGTGCCAGCGTAAATTGGCCCGGGAGCAGCACCAGCATCACACCGACCACAGCCAGTTGAACGAAGACCCCGATCAACCCGACCATGCCGAACAGCACGAATTTGATCGACACCAGCCCGCCGGTCTTGCGCGCCACCAGCAGGCCCAGAAACTCCAGCGCCACGGCGCTGTCCATCTTGCTGGCGCCGAACTGACGCTTGCGGAAACCGTAGGGCACCTCGACCACGCGCCAACGCCCCCGCGCCGCCGCCAGCATATCGGCGAGGATCTTGAAGCCGGCGACCTGCAATCCGTGCGCAACCGGCATGAAGCTGGCGCGGCGCAGCATGAAAAACCCGCTCATAGGGTCGGACACGGTGATCCGCAGGGCGCGGCGGGTCAAGTCGGTGGCAAGGTCGCTGCCCCATTGCCGCAGCGCCGAAAATCCCTGCGCCGCATCGCCGCCCTCGATCTTGCGCGAGCCGACGACCAGATCAAGCGCGGGGTCCTGGGCCAGCAGGTCCAGCATCACTGGCAGTCGCGTCTCGTCATGCTGCAAATCGGCGTCGATCACGGCACAGAAAGGGGCAGTCGACGACAATATCCCCTCGATGCAGGCCCCCGCCAGCCCGCGCCGCCCGGTGCGTTGCAGCACGCGGATATTGGCATGGGCTTCGCCAATGGCTCGCACGGCATCGGCGGTGCCGTCGGGGCTGTCGTCATCGACAAAGACTGCCTCCCACGCCCGGCCGGTCAGTGCCTTGTTCAAAAGATCGACCATCGGCGCGACGTTGGCGCATTCGTTGAATGTCGGGATTACAACGGTCAGATCGTACATGCGGTGTTCCCTGATCTGCGTCGGGCAGGCTGCGGTCGGGCGGGCTTACCTTGGCCCCCGCCAAAGTGTAAAGCGCATTTGAACGGGTGGTGCGGGAGAGCGATGATGGCGTGGCAGACCAAGGCGGTGTGGCAAGTCACACTGGCCTTTTTGGCGCTGCATCTGGTCGCCGGGGCCGTGATCCCCCTGATCGGCGACGAAAGCTATTACACGCTTTGGTCCTCGGGCCTCGACTGGGACTATTACGACCATCCCCCGATGATCGCCGCGATGATCTGGGCAGGCACGCAAGCCTTGGGTCTGACCCCACTGGGCGTGCGGCTGCTCTCTCTGGTCGCAATGGCAGCCTGCAGCCTGCTGGTGGCCGACATGGCGCGAATTTTCGGTGGAACAACGCCCGTTCAGACCCGTGCCACGCTCTACTTCAACCTCAGCGCCGTGGTGCTGGGGGTGGGCGGGTTTGCCACGCCGGATGCGCCATCGGCGCTGTTCTGGATCCTGTCGACCTGGGCAGCGCTGCGGGCGACGGCGCGGCAAGGCACGAGCTGGTGGCTGCTGGCAGGCCTTGCCGCCGGTCTGGGTGTCATGTCGAAATTCACCAATCTGTTTCTGGGCGTCGGCTATGTCGGCTGGCTGGTCCTGACGCCAGAGGGGCGGCGCAGCTTGAAAACCCCTGCCCCGTGGCTGGCGGTTCTCGCGGCGGCACTGCCGGTGATCCCGCTGATCCTGTGGAATGTGGCGCATCACGGCCTGGGGTTCGAACGGCAGTTCGGTCGGATCGGCGAAGGCGCACTGGCGCCCGGCCATGTCGTGGAATACCTGGCGCTGCTGGTCGTGCTGCCGACCCCGGTCATCGCAGCGTTAGCCCTCAAAGGCGCCTTTGCCCGACCCGCCAGCCCGGCCCGCGCCCTGCTGCTATGGTCGGTAACCCCCCTGCTGGCCTATTTCCTGATCCATGCGCTGCAGGGCACCATCCCCGGCAACTGGCTGATCGCGGCTGCGGGGGCGGTGGCGGTGCTCGGGGCGTTGCAGGCCGAAAGCACAAGCTCTGTCTGGCGAAACGCGGCCATCACAACGGCGGCTTTGC
>JANXPK010000776.1 GCA_025357355.1 Rhodobacterales bacterium | reverse complement strand
TGCCGATGGCTTTGGACACTGCGGTGTCCTCGGCGATGATGGTCACCTTGGCACCCTTGGTGCCGCTTTCCTCGACCAGTTTCTTGGCCATATCAAGGTCAGCCGCGCTCCACTTCGCACCCGGGTCCTTGCTGTAGGGGCAGTAATCGACATGGCCGGGGAAACCGGGCGGCAGCACCTGACAGACCGGCGAGGCCAGAACCGGCCCGCCGAACAGGTTGACCAGCGCATTGCGGTCCAGCGCAAAGTTCACCGCCTGCCGGGCCTTGACGTTGTCGAACGGCGCCAGGTTCACGTTCATCGGCGCGTACCAGAATGCTGTCAGGGTGTTCAGGAACACCTGATCCTTGTACTTGGTGCCGATCTCGCCCAGACGGTCGGTCGGCGGCTGGTCGAACATCCAGTCGATCTCGCCGTTCTCCACCGCCGTCACCTGCGCCTCGTCGGTCAGGCCAAAGTCGTATTGCACGACGTCCGGATAGCCATCGGGCTGCGCATCCTCGCTCCAGACCTTGAAGTTCGGATTGCGCGCCATCGTCATGCCCTTGTTGGGGTCATAGGCCGAGATGTAATAGGCCCCGGTGCCCGGAATGGGCGTGGTGCCGACGTCCTGCGTCGGGGTGTCGGCTGGCAGGATGACGGCATGCGGCAGCGCCACCTTGTCGAAGAACTCGGCATCCGGTGCCGTCAGGTTGATGGTGACGGTGCTCGCGGCCTCATCGCCGACCACGCCGCCCGCCAGCGTGCAGGTCGCGGGATCTTTCAGGCACTTGTCCGCCCCGACGATGACCGAAAAGAACCCGCCCGCCGTCGGACCCGAGATCTTGAAGATCCGCTGGAACGACGCCACCACATCCTTGACCGTCAACTCTTGCCCGTTCGAGAATTTGATGCCCTTGCGGATCTTGAACGTATAGGTCTTGCCGTCGTTGCTGACAGTCGGCATCGCCTCGGCAATGTCGGGAACCTTGACAAAACCGTCCGCCCCCGGTGCCTTGCGAAAGGCCAGAAGGCCGTCATACAGGCTTTGATAGATCTGCCAGTATTGCAGTGTGTAGTTGATCTGCGGATCAATCGTCCCGGCCGCCGAATGCGCCGCGATATGCATCGTGCCGCCGCGGTGCGCGGTCTGATATTCGGCCTGCGCCCCGGTCGCGGCAAAGAGCCCGGCAACGGTGGCCACTAGAAGCTTTCTCATTCAACTCTCCCGGTTGCAGTTTCGTTCAGTCGTTCGCGTTCAGAAAGCCGCCCACGACACCCATGCAGAACTCTGTCTCCTCGACATGCGGCATGTGGCTCGATGCCTCAAAGATCATCCAGGCAGCACCCGGGATGTTGTCCTTGTAAGGCTGCACGCAGGTTGGCGTCGCCTCGTCATGGCGGCCCGACAACAAAAGCGTCGGCACGTTGATCTTGTGCAGGTCTGGCGTGATGTCCCAATGCTTCAGCGTGCCGATGACGAAGAACTCGTTCGGCCCATTCATCGTGTGATAGACCGTGGGCTCCGCCGCCAGTTGCACAAAGCTTGCCACCACCTCCGGCGGATTTGGCACCACCCGGCAGACATGGCGCGCATAGACCCAGTCAGTCGCCGCCTTGTAGGCCGGATTGTCATAGTCCCCTGCCGCCTCATGCAGGTTCAGCGCGTCCTGAATATCGCGGGGCATGTCCGATCGCTGCCGCATCGCCTCGGACGCCCATAGTTCCATCGAAGCGGGCGAGTTGGCAATCGTCAGGGATTTCAACCCCTTGGGACGCCTTACACCATATTCCGCTCCCAACATCCCGCCCCAGCTTTGCCCCAGCACATGAAACCCTGCCCGCTGGCCAAGATGGTCGATCAGGTTCTCCAGCTCGTCGACAAACAGCTGCGGCGTCCAGAACTCGCCGCCCTTTTGCGGCAAATGGGTCGAGTTACCGCAGCCGATCTGGTCATAATGCACGACCGCCCGGCCATCGCGCGCCAGAAGCTTGTAGCTGTCGATATAGTTATGCGCCGCGCCCGGCTCGCCGTGCAGCAGAATGACCGGCGCCTTGGTCGAGGTCAGATCGCCCGTGATACGATACCACGTCTCATACGGCCCAAAGGGCACGCGCCCTTCCACCTGTTGCAACATCGTCACGATTCGGCACTCCCGCTGGTCACGCAGACTCTGTCGGCCCGCCTGCCGCCACGGTGCCCCGCCCGCCGCCATAGTCAAGAAAATTAACGCAGAGTATACAGCCGCGCCGCACGAACGCCGTGTTTAGGGGCAACACCGGCAAAGCGTTTCAATCTTCACGGATAGCAGCCTGTCCCCTCCACCCGCCCCAGAGGACCGTCTGATGGAGGCTCCAGTGGAGCCTTCATCGGTCCGATTGCCGCAGCGCGCAAGCGCAAGGCAAGGGGGATCGGGCCGGGCGCCACGATGACAAGGGGAGGCGCCTGCCT
>JANXPK010000731.1 GCA_025357355.1 Rhodobacterales bacterium | reverse complement strand
TCGACGCAGCCGAGATTTACCCCTGAGCCGGTCTTGCGCGGCGGGCGGCTTTTCTATAGCAGTCTTGTTATTCGTGTGAATAATAAGAGGACGCCATGGCCGCTGACCGCAGGCCCTATCGCCGCGAGGCCGAAGACAAGCGCCGTCAGGCCTTGATCGAGGCGACGCTGGCGCTTGTCTCGGAAGGCGGGGCGCGCGCGGCGACGGTGCGCGCCATTGCCGAACGGGCCGGGGTTACGGCGGGCCTGATCCGGCATTATTTCCAAAGCAAGGACCAGCTGGTGGCCGCCGCCTACCGCCAGTTGATGACCGGCATGATCGAAGACAGCATGGCCGTCCTGCACTATGCCCCGAAAGACCCGCACGCGCGGCTTGCCGCTTTTGTCGCCGCCTCATTGCGCCCGCCCGTCGTTGATGCCGAAGCGGTGATCCGCTGGGCCTCGTTCCTGCAGGAAACCCGGCGCAGCCCGGCGATGCTGGACATTCACCACCAGACCTATCTGGGCTTTCGCGACCATTTGCAGGCCATGATCGCCGCCCTGCCCAAACAGCGCGACGAAGCCGAGGCGCGGCAACTGGCGATTGCCTGCAATGCCCTGATCGACGGGCTATGGCTGGAAGGCAGCACCCTGCCCGATACCTTCGCCAAAGGCGAACTGGTGCGCATCGCCATCCGCTCGATCAGTGCCATGCTGGGCGTCGATCTTCACCCCTATCTGCTGCTGTCGGAGCCCCCCACGCCATGAAATACGCCGCCATCACCGACCGTCTGGCCCATCTGGGCGCTGCCAAATGGGAAGTCCATATTCGAGCCCGCGCGATGGCGGCTGCGGGTGTGGAGATTCTGGCGCTCAGCATAGGCGAGCCGGACGTGCCGCCGCCGCCCGAACTGTTGGACCGCGCGCGTGTGGCGATGGACGCCGGTCGCTATGCCTATTCCAATGGCCGCGGCGAGCCGGGTTTGGTGGCAGCCCTTGCCGCCCGCTACAGCCGCCGCACCGGACGCACCATCGGGGCCAATCAGATCGTCTGTCTGCCCGGCACCCAGACCGCCCTTTATGCCACCTTGATGGCCCTAGTGGGGCCGGGGGACGAGGTGCTGGTCGGCGATCCGATGTACGCGACCTATGAAGGGGTGATTTCCGCGCCCGGAGCCGTGACAGTGCCCGTACCGCTGCGCCCAGAGCATGGCTTTCACCTGCAAGCCGCCGATCTCGCAGCGCGGGTCACGCCGCGGACACGGGCCATCCTGCTCAACACCCCCCACAATCCGACCGGTGCCGTGCTGACCCGTGATGAGGTGCGCGCCGTCGGTGCCGTGGCGCGGCAGCATGATCTGTGGATCCTCAGCGATGAGGTCTATGAAGAGTTGGTCTTTGATGGCGCCCCCTTCGCCTCGCCGCTCGACGAGGCCGATCTGGCCGAACGCACCGTGGCGGTGTCGTCGATTTCCAAATCTCACGCTGCACCGGGGTTTCGTTCGGGTTGGTGCGTCGGGCCGGGAGCCTTTGCCGAGCGGTTGCTGCCGGTAGCCGAAACCATGCTGTTCGGCAATCAGCCCTTCATCGCCGAC
>JANXPK010000710.1 GCA_025357355.1 Rhodobacterales bacterium | reverse complement strand
CCCGGACCCCCGGGATATTTATGAAAAGATGATGGGGTTCGTCCCCATTTGGTATGGGTCCCCGCCTGTTGCGTAAGTCAGGAATTCGCGATATTTTCCATCAAGACGGAGGAGAATCTGTTATGACGGACGGATTTATGGACCATGTTCGTGACACGCTGACCACGATCGCTGCCGAGGGATTGATGAAGCGCGAACGGTTGATTTCCGGGGCGCAGGGTGCGCATGTGGCGGTGGGCGGTCGCAACTTGCTCAACCTTTGCGCCAACAATTACCTTGGCTTGGCGGGCGATCCTCGTCTGATTTCGGCGGCTGGGGCGGCGATGCAGGACCACGGCTACGGCATGGCTTCGGTCCGCTTCATCTGCGGCACGCAGGACATTCATGCCGAACTGGAGGCGCGACTGGCACAGTTTCTGGGGATGCAGGCGGCAATCCTGTTCGGCTCGTGTTTTGACGCCAATGGCGGGCTGTTCGAGCCGCTGCTGGAGGCCGAGGATGCGATTGTGTCGGACGCATTGAACCACGCCTCGATCATCGACGGCATCCGGCTCAGCAAGGCGCGGCGCTATCGTTATGCCAATGCCGATATGGGCGATCTGGAAGCGCAGTTGCATCAGGCGCGGGCCGAGGGTGCGCGGCACATCCTGGTGGCGACCGATGGCGTGTTCTCGATGGACGGGTATCTGGCCCCTTTGGGTGCAATCCGGCAACTCGCTGACCAGTTCGGCGCCTGGGTGATGGTGGATGACTGCCACGCCACCGGTTTCATGGGGCCACAAGGGCGCGGGACGCCCGCCCATGCCGGGGTGCCGGTGGATATCGTGACCGGAACCTTGGGCAAGGCCTTGGGCGGGGCACTGGGGGGATATGTGGCCGCGGCCGCCCCTGTGGTGGACCTGCTGCGACAACGAGCGCGGCCCTATCTCTTTTCCAATGCGCTGCCTCCCGCAGTGGTAGGGGCAGCGCTGACGGCCCTGGGCATCGTGGAAGCGGCGGACAGTCTGCGGGCACAGCTCTTTGAAAACTCACGCTATTGGCGGGCTGGGCTCACGGCGGCGGGCTTTCGGCTGCTGGCGGGCGAACATCCGATCATTCCGGTGATGATCGGCGACGCCCCTTTGGCGCAGGCCTTCGCCACGGCGCTCGACAAGCGCGGGGTGATGGTGGCGGCCTTCTTTTATCCTGTCGTGCCCAAGGGTACGGCCCGGATCAGAACGCAGATGAACGCCGCCCTGTCCCGCGATGATCTGGATTTTGCCCTGCAGGCCTTTGCCGCCGCCGGGCGCGAAGTGGGGGTATTGCCATGAAGGCGCTGGTCAAGGCGAAGGCAGAGGTCGGGCTGTGGATGGAGGAACGGCCGGTGCCCGATATCGGGTCCGAGGACGTGCTGATCAAGGTCCACAAGACCGGCATCTGCGGCACCGACATTCACATCTGGAACTGGGATGCCTGGGCTGCGCGCACGGTGCCGGTGCCCTTGATCACCGGCCATGAGTTCGCTGGCGAAATCGTCGCGATGGGGGCGCTGGTGCAGGGCCTGACCATCGGGCAACGCTGTTCGGGAGAGGGCCATCTGATCGGCAAGCTCAGCCGCCAGTCGCGTGCCGGAAAATTCCACCTCGACCCCGCGACTCGCGGCATCGGGGTCAACGAACCCGGCGCCTTTGCCGAATACCTGCGCCTGCCCGCCTTCAACGTGGTCCCGTTACCCGACGTCATCGACGACGAGATCGGTGCGATCCTTGATCCCCTTGGCAATGCCGTCCACACCGCCTTGTCTTTCGATCTGGTGGGCGAAGATGTGCTGATCACCGGGGCCGGGCCGATTGGCATCATGGCGGCGGCGGTGGCGCGTCACGTCGGCGCCCGGCATGTGGTTATCACCGATGTCAACGCGACGCGGCTGGCGCTTGCCGCCTCGGTTGCCGATGTGACCCCGGTCAACGTCAGCGTCGAGGACCTGCGTGCCGTCATGGCGCGGCTGAAGATGACCGAGGGCTTCGATGTCGGCATGGAAATGTCGGGCAACCAGCAGGCGCTCGATCAGATGATCGAGGCGATGGTGATGGGCGGTCGCATCGCAATGCTGGGCATTCCGCCCGGCAAAAGCCCGGTCGACTGGAGCCGGATCGTGTTCAAGGCCTTGACGATCAAGGGGGTCTACGGGCGCGAGATCTTTGAGACCTGGTACAAGATGATTGCGATGCTGGAAAACGGGCTGGACGTACGCCGCGTCATCACGCACCGCTTTGG
>JANXPK010000709.1 GCA_025357355.1 Rhodobacterales bacterium | reverse complement strand
TGTCCCGCGCCAAGGCACAGGGCTTTGCGGTGCCTGACCAGGCATTCCGCGCCGCCCTCGACAACTTGCGCAACCAGGTCAATTACTATGCCGATTTCGACAAGGGAGGCGAACCTTTGGCCTATGCGCTGATGGTCCTCGCCCGTGAAGGTGCAGCCGCCATCGGTGACTTGCGTTACTATGCAGATGTCAAAGGCGGCGCCTTCGCTACCCCGACCGCCATGGCCCAGCTTGGCGCGGCTCTGGCAAGCTACGGCGACCAACCCCGCGCCGACGCCATGTTCAAACGCGCCGCCGCCGCCCTTTCCGGTCTGCCTGCCAAGGACGAGCAATTCCTGCGCGTCGATTACGGCACCAACTATCGCGACGCCGCCGCCGTTCTGACCCTTGCCATCGAATCTGGGTCCACCGCCGTTGACCGCGAGGCGCTGACCGACCGGATCGCCAGCTGGGGCACCCTGTCCACGCAAGAGGCGACCTGGGCCCTTCTGGCGGCTAACGCTCTGATCGACCGCGCGGGCACCAAGAACATCACCTTGAATGGCCAGCCCGCCGCGGGCCCGCTGGTCAAGGTGCTGGACGCCAACTATCACGATCCGGTGGTCGTACATAATGACGGAAAGAAGACCACGGTCACCGTCACCACCTACGGCGTGCCTACGGTGCCCGAACCTGCCGGTGGCAACGGCTACGCCATCACCCGAAGCTACTACACTCTTGACGGACAGCCTGCCTCGCTTGACGGGCTCAAGATCGGCGACCGGATGGTGTCGGTGCTGGAGGTCAAGCCATTCGGTCGGGGCGAAGCCCGGCTGATGGTGAACGATCCCCTGCCGGCGGGGTTTGAGATCGATAACCCCAACCTGATTGCCGGCGGCTCGGTCTCGGCGCTCGATTTCCTCGATCTGGCTACCCAGGTCGCGCATTCCGAGTTCCGCCAGGACCGCTTCCTGACCGCCATCGACCGTTCGGACAACACGGCCTTCCGCCTGGCCTATATCGTCCGCGCCGTGTCTCCCGGCACCTTCCACCAGCCCGCAGCCTCGGTCGAAGACATGTACCGTCCTGACCTGACCGCCCACACAGACGCGGGCACCGTTACAATCGGCAAGTGATGCGGGCCCGTTGGTTCATCGTTGTGGCGGCGGGCCTCTGGCTCGCCGCCTTTTCCCGCGATCAGGTAGATCGTTGGATCGACACCACAATCATCCCTCCGGTAGCCGTCGCCACCTCGAACGAGGTTCTCGACCGCAACGGCAATCTCTTGCGCGCCTATACTGTTGCCGATGGCCGCTGGCGACTGGCGGTTGACCCCGCCGAGGTCGACCCGTTCTTCCTCAAACTTCTGCTGAGCTACGAGGACAAACGTTACTACCAACATCGCGGCGTCGACCCCCAAGCCCTTTTGCGCGCCGCCCTTCAGGCCGTCGTCAACCTACACATCACCTCGGGCGGTTCGACCCTGACCATGCAGGTCGCCCGTCTGCTGGAGGATTCGGGCACTGGCAAGATCGAAGGCAAACTCCGCCAGATCCGCCTCGCCCTCGCCCTCGAACGCCGTCTGACCAAGGCGCAAATCTTGGCGCTTTACCTCCACCTCGCCCCATACGGCGGCAATGTCGAAGGTATCCGTGCTGCGTCGCTTGCTTATTTCGGCAAAGAGCCGCACCGCCTGACCCCGGCAGAGGCCGCTCTTCTTGTCGCCATCCCCCAGTCACCCGAAACCCGTCGTCCCGACCGCGCCCCAGACGTGGCAACCGAGGCGCGCGCCCGTGTCCTCGCCCGCGCACTCGGTGATCGCCTCATCACCGCCGATCAGGCCAAATCCGCCAATTCCGAACCGGGACCCACCACTCGCCGCCCCTTTCCCGCCCTTGCCCCGCACCTTGCCGATCGCGTCATTGCCGAGGATGCCACCAAGCGCCACCACACCACCCTCGACGGCACCCTGCAGTCCAGCCTCGAACGCCTTGCCGCCGATACCGTCGCCAGCTTGGGCGACCGGATGCAGGTCGCCTTGGTCGTGGCCGATCACCAGACCGGCGAGGTTCTGGCCTCGGTCGGTTCCGCCGCCTATACCGGCGATCAACGACAGGGTTTTGTCGACATGACCACCGCCCTTCGCTCGCCGGGATCCACTCTCAAACCCCTGATCTATGGCCTCGCCTTTGATGACGGCCTGGCCCATCCCGAAACGATGATCGACGACCAACCTACCGATTTCAACGGCTACCGCCCGCAGAACTTCGACCACCAATTCCGCGGCACCCTACGCGTGCGCGAGGCATTGCAGCAAAGTCTGAATATCCCCGCCGTCGCCCTGACCGAGGCGCTTGGCCCGGCCAAACTCCTGCAAGGCATGGACCGCGCCCAGATGCATTTCGCCATGCCGGTGGGACAGCCCGGTCTTGCCGTGGCCTTGGGCGGCATCGGCGTAACGCTGGAAGAAATGGTGCAACTTTACGCCGCCATTGCCCGTGGTGGCATCGCGCGTCCCTTGACCCATACATTCGGTCACGATGCCGGCGACGGTCAGCGCGTCCTGACCCGCTCTGCCGCTTGGCAGGTCGCAGACATCCTCGCGGGACTCGCGCCCCCGCCAGGCGCGCCGCAGAACCGGCTGGCTTACAAGACCGGCACCTCTTATGGGCACCGCGATGCCTGGGCCGTCGGCTTTGACGGGCAGAACGTCATCGGCGTCTGGATGGGTCGCCCCGATGGCACCCCGGTGCCGGGCGCTTTCGGCGCTGACCTTGCCGCCCCCGTATTGTTTCAGGCCTTTGCCCGCCTGAAACCCACCCTTGCCCCGCAGCCGCCCGCGCCGCCTGAAACCCTGCTGGTCGCCACCGCCCAACTGCCACAGCCTCTGCGCCATTTCCGCTCGCGCTCCGCCGCCTTCGCACCTGACGCCACGGCCCCTGCCATCGGCTTTCCCCCCGACGGCGCCGAGGTTGAACTTCTTCCCGAAGGCCTGATGGTCAAGGTCGAAGGCGGCACAGCGCCCTTCACCTGGCTAGCCAACGGCACTCCCATCAGTGCGGTCCAGGACGACCGCGAGACGATGCTCGCCGCCCTTGGCAAAGGCTTCGTCACCCTCAGTGTTATCGATGCCGAAGGCCGCTCTGCCCGCGCCTCGGTCCGCTTACGCTAAGCCCCACATCATCCATCCCCAAATATCCTGCTTGGGAGCAGCCCTTGGCTCATGGCGGTGTGAAATCTCAGCCTGTCGGGTAATCCTCTCGCACCGGCTACCCTCGAAGGTTAGCTAAAAGTCACTCAGCCCGAACATCCCTTTGCCCCATCACCGGCACTGGAGCCCAAAAGGATTGGGGTCGAAGCTCGCCCAAGGGGGTGCAAAGGTTAAAAAGTGGCTAACGAAAATTGACAAGTCTATGATTGCTAACACTTTTAGAAAGTGTCCACATGTGAGACCTGTGCGCGGGTGAGGAGAAAGTCTTTGTTTTGTTGAGGGTTCGGTGATTCACTTGGTCGCAGGCGGTCAAGGGGATTTGGTATGGCGCATCGGGGGATCGGGCAGGAGGTTCTGTTTGGCGCTGA
>JANXPK010000707.1 GCA_025357355.1 Rhodobacterales bacterium | reverse complement strand
GCATCACGTCCTCGCGCCCCGCCACCAGCGAGATCGGATAGCCATTGGCGACGGCCTTGGCGAAGGTGGTGATGTCGGGCCTGACCCCCATCAACCCCTGCACGCCGCCTTTCCCAACCCGGAATCCGGTCTTGACCTCGTCGATGATCAGCAGCACCCCGTACTGATCGCACAGCCGCCGCGCCAGCTGCACATAATCGACCCGCGCCATGATCCCACAGCAGTTGCCCTGAATTGGCTCGATCAGCATCGCCGCCAGCTTGTCACCATGGCGCTTGAAGGTGTCCTCCAGCCGTTGCGCGTCATTCATCGGCACCAGATGGGCCAGCTTCTTCACCGTCTCGGGGATGCCCTTGCCATAGGGTACCATATCGGGGTCGCTGTTGGATTTGTGGTCCCACTCTTCCAGATTGGCCTGCCACATCGCCGCGTCGAACAGGCCATGATAGCCGCCCTCGACCAACAGATAGCTTTCGCGGCCCGTAAAGGCCCGCGCCAGCCGCAACGCCGCCATCACCGCCTCAGTGCCAGAGTTCGAGAACCGCACAAGTTCCGCCGCGGGCACCATCTTGGCGATGCGGTCCGCCACCACCAGTTCTTTCTCGGTGGACAGCGCGAACACCCCGCCCACCTCGATGCCGCGCCGCGCCGCCGCGTCGACCCGGTCATCGGCATAGCCCAGGATCGCCGGGCCATATCCCAGCCGGTAGTCGACATAGGCATTGCCGTCGATGTCCCATATCCGGCCACCCTTGCCATGATGGGCATAGATCGTGCGTTCATCGCCCCAGTAGCGGAAGGTCGATGAAACCCCCAAGGGCAGGCGCTTGACGGCCCTCTGAAACTGGGCGTTCGACTTGTCCAGCACCCGATGCGGCGTTCCAACCATGACAATCCCTCGCGACTCTGGTGCGCTCAGCCTCGCAAGATTTTGACTGTCCTGTCAATCAGAATTGACATTGGCGTTGTTTGCCCCATTTTCCACTGTATGCGCCGCTCGCGTTTGGCTACCATTTTCAGCAGACTGGAACAGGGACCCCGATGACCGATGAACAGCCCAACTCCGATGCCCCGCCGCGCAAGCAAAGCCGCGAGGCGCGTCGCACCCAGCTGATCGAGGCAACGATTGCCGCCATCGCCGTGCACGGCTACTCCCGCATCACCCTGACCGAAGTGGCCAGAACGGCGGGCCTGTCGCATGGTCTGGTGAACTTCCATTTCGAGACCAAGGAAAAGCTGCTGGGCGAAACCCTGATCTATCTTTACGACGAGTATCGCCAGAACTGGGAAAGTTATCTCGCCGCCGCCGGGCCGTCGCCTGCCGCGCAACTTGATGCCTTGCTGCGCGCCGATTTTGACCCCTCCATCTGTACGCAGGGCCGTCTGGCCGCCTGGTGTTCGTTCTGGAGCGAAACGCAGGGCAGGCCGCTTTATCAGGAACGCTGCGGCGCCAACGACGAGAAATACAATTCCGGCATGCAGGAGATCGTAGCGCGCCTCTTGGCCGAAAGCAGCTATCCCGGCAACCCAACCCTCGTAGCGCGGGTGATCCGGCTGACCTCGGACGGCATCTGGCTCGACATGATGACCCTCAACGCACCTTACCCGCCCGCCGAGGGTCTGGCGACCCTTTACGCCTGCGTCGCCGCCTTCTTCCCGCGCCATTTCGGGGAAAGCGGGCTTTTGCAGCGCATGAAATCCTAGGAAATCGTGTAGAGGGTTTGTAGGCGCAATGTAGGTGATTTGTAGGTCGTCAAGACTTCGTTAATCTTTGCCCGGTTGACAGCGTTGGAACCCGCCGCCAATCATCGGCTGGGGGGCGAAATGACACCGCAAGATCGCATCGGCGCGTTGCCAATCTGGGCCGGAAAGGTCCGCATCGACCCCTTGGGCGGTGGCATCACCAACGTGAATTTCGTGGTGCAGGATGCTGTGAAAAAGGCCGTCGTACGGATCGGCACCGACATTCCCCTGCACCTGATCCTGCGCGCCAACGAGCTTGCAGCCTCCCGCGCTGCCCATTCCGCCGGGGTTTCGCCCGCCGTCCTCTACCACGAGCCAGGCGTGCTAGTGATTGAATTCATTGAGGGAAAAACCCTTACTGCCGCCGATGTCCGCCAGGAGGCGATGCTGGATCAGGTCGTGGCCCTTGTCAAGAAAGCCCACCAGACCATCCCTTTGTACCTGCGCGGCCCCGCCCAGATCTTCTGGCCCTTCCACGTCATCCGTGACTATTCAGCAACCTTGGACAAGGGCAGAAGCCCCCACATGGCGCGCATGCCGTCCTTGCTGGAACAGGCCCTGACACTCGAATCCGCTGTCGGCCCCATCGATCTGATCTATGGCCACAACGACCTCCTCCCCGCCAATTTCCTGCACGACGGCACCCGCCTCTGGCTGATCGACTGGGACTACGCCGGCTTCAACTCTCCCCTGTTCGACCTTGGTGGTCTGGCCGCCAACAACGACTTGAATGTTGAGCAGGAAGCCCATGTTCTAAAACAGTATTTCGGAAGAATGGATGCGACCATCTGGCCCCGCTACCGCGCCATGAAAGCCGCCGCCGCTCTGCGCGAAACCCTGTGGTCCATGGTCTCCGAGCTTCATTCCGAACTGGCGTTCGACTTCGCCACCTACACCCAAACCAACCTCGCCACCTACGAAACCGCCTTCGTCGCATTCCAGAATTCCTGAGGATTCCCAATGACATCGCTTCCCTCCACCGCCAAAGCCGTCATCATCGGCGGCGGCATCATCGGCTGTTCGGTCGCCTATCACTTGGGCAAACTCGGCTGGAATGACACCGTTCTTCTGGAACGCAAAAAGCTGACCTCCGGCACAACCTTTCACGCCGCAGGCCTTGTAGGTCAACTGAGGACCTCTGCCAATATCACCCAGCTTCTCGGCTACTCCGTTGAACTCTATAAGAAATTGGAGGCCGAGACCGGCCTGCAAACCGGCTGGAAGATGAACGGCGGCCTCCGTCTGGCCTGCAATGCCGAGCGCTGGATCGAGGTGAAACGCCAAGCCACCACCGCCCATTCATTTGGGCTGGAGATGCACCTTCTGACCCCGAAAGAGGCCCAAGACCTGTGGCCCCTGATGACAATCGACGACCTCATCGGCGCCGCCTACCTGCCCACCGACGGCCAGGCCAACCCTTCGGACATCACGCAAAGCCTCGCCAAAGGCGCACGCATGTCGGGCGTAAAGATTTTCGAAGACACCCAAGTCACCAAAATCATTGTCGAAAACGGCCGGGTACGCGGTGTCGAAAGCGCGCAGGGCCTCATCGAGTGCGAAAAGGTCGTGGTCTGCGCCGGTCAATGGACCCGTGCCCTCGCTGCGACCGTCGGCGTCAATGTCCCGCTCGTCTCTGTCGAACATCAATACGTGATTACCGAGAAAATTCCGGGTGTTACCCCCAACCTGCCCACTCTGCGCGATCCCGACCGTCTGACCTATTGGAAAGAGGATGTCGGCGGCCTCGTTTGGGGCGGATACGAACCCAACCCCAAACCCTGGGCGCTGAACGGCATACCCGAAGGCTTCCACTTCGACCTTCTGACCTCGGATTACGACCACTATTCCCAGTTCATGGAAAACGCGATCGCCAGGGTCCCTGCCCTTGAACATGCCGGGGTCAAGCAACTGCTGAATGGCCCTGAATCTTTCACCCCCGATGGTAATTTCATCCTTGGTGAGGCGCCTGAACTAAAGAATTTCTATGTGGGTGCCGGGTTTAACGCCTTTGGCATCGCGTCCGCAGGCGGCGCGGGCATGGCGCTTGCCGAATGGGTGGCCAAGGGAGCGGCACCTTATGACCTTTGGCCGGTCGACATTCGCCGCTTTGGCGCGGTTCACCGCTCCACAGACTGGGTCCGCGCTCGCACGTTGGAGGCGTACGGCAAGCACTACACCATTGCCTTCCCGTCCGAGGAAATGCGTTCGGCCCGCCCGACTCGACGGTCCCCCCTTTATGCCCATCTACAGGCCCACGGCGCTGTTTTCGGCGAGAAACTCGGCTGGGAACGCCCAAACTGGTTCGCCGTGAACGAGGAACCGGCAGATCGCTACACGTATCTGCGTCCGAACTGGTGGACCGCCGTCCGCCGCGAGCATCTGGCGGCGCGCGAGGCGGCGGTGCTGATCGACCAGACCTCCTTCGCCAAGTTTTCGCTTAGGGGGCCAGATGCCGCCGGTGCGCTGTCCTGGATCGCTGCCGGTAACGTCGACCGCGCCGTTGGCATGCTGACCTACACCCAGATGCTCAACGCTCGTGGCGGGATCGAGGCGGATGTCACCGTCGTCCGTTTGGCCGAGGATGAGTTCTACATCACTACCGGCACTGGATTTGCCACCCATGATTTCGACTGGATCAATCGCAACCTGTCTGGCAACTGCCAGCTTGCCGATATGACGTCTGGCACCGCCGTGCTGTCGCTTATGGGGCCAGAGGCGCGCGACATCCTTGCCCGTGTCTGCCCCGACGACCTGTCGAACACGGGCTTCCCCTTCGCCACCGCGAGGTCCCTCTCCGTCGCCCGCTGCCCAGTCCTCGCCCTCCGGGTTACCTATGTGGGCGAACTGGGGTGGGAGTTGCACATGCCTGTCGAGGTCGCCGTGACGGTCTATGAAGCCTTGATGGCGGCGGGCCGCGATCTGGGGCTGGTGAATGCGGGCTATCGCGCGATCGAGACACTACGGCTCGAGAAAGGCTATCGCGCCTGGGGCTCGGATATCGGCCCCGATCACACGCCGGTCGAGGCGGGGCTGTTGTGGGCTTGCAAGATGAAGTCGGGGCGGCCGTTCCTTGGGCGAGAGGCTGCGGCGGCTCAGGTTGCGGGCGGGGTCAGAAAGCGGCTGGCGACGTTTACCGTCGATGATCCGGCGGTGATTTTGTTGGGTCGCGAGACGATCTATCGCGACGGGTTGCGGGTCGGCTGGCTGTCCTCTGGCGGGTTCGGGCATACAGTGGGGTTGCCCATTGGGATGGGCTATGTGCGGGCGGAGAGAGTGGATGAGGCGTTCCTGACTTCGGGGAGTTATGAACTGGAGGTTGCCTCGGAACGGGTGCCCGCACGACTTCATCTGGGGGCGCTCTATGATCCCAAGGGAGAGCGGGTCAGGGGGTGAGAGGGGGCGACCAGATCTGGACGGTTTTGAAATGTGTGATAAATAAATGGGTTGAATATAGGAAATTAAAGAAGTGGAAAGGATTGCGACCCAACAGTAGCAGGGAGATTTCTTTCGTTCCGGGCGCAGCAAACTCGTGGCCAACGCGCCGTTGCTGAAGTGGACTGCTCAAACAGGGCGGGGAGTCGGTGTAAAACTCGATCTACATTTCTGGACCAATTCCCTGCATCCATACCTCCAAGTCCTCCACCTCATCGCCGGTCAATCGTAACCCCAGCTTGCTGCGCCGCCACACCACGTCGATGGCGTGGGCGGCGTATTCGTGGGTCATCAGCCAGCGGACCTCGGCCTCGGTGAGGGTGGCGCCAAAGTTGAGGCCCAGAGCCTCGGGAGAGGTGGCCGTGCCGAGGATTTTGGCAGCGTCGGTGCCGTAGCCGCGGATCAGGCGGGCGGACCATTCCGGGGTTAGGAAGGGGTGGGCGTGGCAGAGGGCCTCGGCGAGGCGAGCTTTGTCGGCCAAGTGGAAGTCGCCGCCGGGGAGTGGGACACGGGCGGTCCAAGCGGGTTTCAGGGCAGGGAAATGGGGGGCAAGTTTGGCGAGGGCGCCCTCGGCGAGGCGGCGGTAGGTCGTGATCTTGCCGCCGAAGACGTTGAGAAGGGGGGGCGAGCCTTCGAGGCTGAGCACATAGTCGCGGGTGGCGGCAGTCGCGGATTTGGCGCCATCGTTGTAGAGCGGGCGGACGCCGGAATAGGACCAGGCCACATCCCGAGCCGTCACGGGCTCGGCGAAATATTGGGAGGCGAAGGCGAGCAGGTAGTCGCGTTCGGCTGGGGTAATGGCGACCTCACCCAGCGACCCTTGATGATCTTGGTCGGTGGTGCCGATCAGGGTAAAATCCTGCTCATAGGGGATGGCGAAGATGATGCGGCCGTCGGTGCCCTGGAAGAAGTAACAGCGGTCGTGGTCGTAGAGTTTCTTGGTGACAATGTGGGAGCCGCGGACCAGGCGGACGCCCTCGGTGGAGGTGGAATGGGCGAGGCGCATGGCTTGCGCCACGAAAGGGCCGGCGGCGTTGATCAGGGCGCGGGATTGGTGGGTTTGCTGGCCTGCGGCTGTTTGGGTGGTGATGGTCCAGAGCGAACCGCTGCGGGTGGCGTCGGTGACGCGGGTCTGGGTCAGGATGATGGCGCCGCGCAGGGCTGCGTCGCGGGCGTTGAGGGCGACGAGGCGGCTGTCGTCGACCCAGCAGTCGGAGTATTCGTAAGCTTTGGCGAAGCGGGGCTTCAACGGGCGACCGGCGGGGTCGTTGGTCAGATCAAGGGTGGCGGTGGCGTGGAGGATCTTGCGGCCGCCCATACTGTCATAGAGAAAGAGGCCCAGCCGGATCAGCCAGTCGGGGCGGCGGTCGCCGAGGCCAATCAGGCGCAGTAGGCGGGAGGTGGGGGTGGTCGCGTCGAACCGCATCTCGGGAGAAAGCGGCAGGACGAACCGCATCGGCCAGGAGATATGGGGCATGGCGGCGAGGAGGGTTTCGCGTTCGTGCAGGGCTTCGCGAACCAGACGGAACTCAAAATATTCCAAGTAGCGCAGGCCGCCGTGGAAAAGTTTGGTCGATGCGGAAGAGGTGCCTTGAGCGAGGTCGCCTTGTTCGGCGAGGGTGACCGAAAGGCCGCGACCGGCGGCGTCGCGGGCGATGCCGCAGCCATTGATACCGCCGCCAATGATGAAGAGGTCGGTGATTGGGGTCATGGTGCGAGATTGGCGCGGGGCGTGACGGTGTCAAGCGGGTTTTGGGGGTGTCCACATGTGAGACCTGTGCGCGGGTGAGGAGAAAGTCTTTGTTTTGTTGAGGGTTCGGTGATTCACTTGGTCGCAGGCGGTCAAGGGGATTTGGGATGGCGCATCGGGGGATCGGGCAGGAGGTTCTGTTTGGCGCTGA
>JANXPK010000683.1 GCA_025357355.1 Rhodobacterales bacterium | reverse complement strand
TCTTGAAACCGGTTTGGCCCTGCTGCCAAAATCCGAACGCCGCGTTCCCGACGAGATTTACGAGCTTTTTCCGGTGCTGAAGGACATGACCCGCCGTCGCGGCGGCGATCTGTCGGGCGGGCAACAACAACAGCTTGCCATTGCGCGGGCCATGATCATGCGGCCGCGTGTCCTGTTGCTCGATGAACCGACCGAGGGTATTCAGCCGAACATCATCCAGCAGATCGGGCGCGTGATCAGCTATCTGAAATCGAAAGGCGACATGGCGGTGGTGTTGGTCGAGCAATATTTCGATTTCGCCTTTGGCCTTGCCGACCAATTCTACGTGCTGCGGCGCGGCACGGTTGCCATGGCGGGCCGCAAGACAGAATTGACCGAGAATGCTTTGCGCGCCGAAGTTTCGGTATGATGGCTTCGGGCCGGACCCGCGACGGTAGATGGTCTGAAATGTCGCCACATCCTTGAGATCGGCGTAAAGTAGTGGCGACGGCTGGTCAAAGTTCAAGCAAAAGGCGGCGAAAAACCCGATTTTGGCGCGGTTTGGCCTTTTGTTTCAAGCAGATCAAGCATGCGGACTTGGCAAACGGCCTGAAAAAGCAAATATTGGTGTACCGAGCTCAAACCGCGCGACAGGACAGATGCACATCAGATTCCACACAGTAGCGGCGATTGTCGTCCTGCTGGTCTCCGGCCTCTGGGTGGCGTCCGGAAAATATTCGTTCGTTGGCAGCAATATTGCCAACGGTCAGGCGACCGCTGCCCCCGCGCAGGCACCTGCAACGACCGCGCCCGCCAAGACCCCGGCGGCGCCAGCCGTTGCCCCCTTGCAAGCCGTTTCCTTCATCACCGCCAAGCCCGCGCCCTACGAGCGGCAGATCCGTTTGTCAGGCCAGACCGAGGCCGACAAGCAGGTGACCCTGGTCGCTCGCGGCACCGGTGCCATCGCAAAACTGCCAGTGTCGCAGGGCGACCGGCTGCCAGCGGACGGTCTGGTGATGGCGCTGGACGCGCCGGAAAAGCTGGCCGCCGTCGTTTCGGCCCAATCCCAGTTCGACACCGCCGCCCATCAGGCCGAAACCAGCCAGCAATTGTACGAAAATGGCTCGATGGCCAAGCTGCAGTACGAGGCCGCGATCACCTCGCGTGAGGCGACACGGTCGGCGCTGCAAGCGGCTCAGTCCGAGGTTGACCGGCTGGAGGTGCATGCGCCGTTCGCAGGGATCGTCGACAAGGTCCTGGTCGAGGCGGGCTCTTGGGTGCAGCCGGGCACCGAAGTGGCGATGCTGATGGCGCTGGATCCGATTGTCGTGGTCGGCGAGATCAATGAGCGTGACCTGCAATCGGTCGCGAAAGGCACCAAGGCCACCGTCGTTTTCGGCGACGGCACCAAAGCGACCGGCGAAGTGCGCTATGTCCGGCGCCAAGCCTCGGGGCTGACCCGTACCTATCCGATCGAGGTTGCCATCGCCAATCCCGACGCCGCCATTCCCGCCGGCATGTCGGCCGAGATTGATCTGGCCGCCAGGACGGCGCCCGCGGTGGTTCTGCCTCGGTCTGTCGTCACGCTCGACCCGCAAGGCAACCTTGGTGTCCGCGTGCTGACTGCGACCGACACAGTGGCCTTCCTCAAGGTCGCCATTGTCGATGACACGCCCAAAGGCATGGTGCTGGGTGGGATTGCCGACGGGACCAGGATCATCGTCTCGGGTCAGAACATGGTGACCGATGGCCAGAAGGTCACTGCGGTCGAGGCCACAACTGCAACGGGTGGGTCTGACTGATGGATATCGTCGGCCGCGCCATCCGCAATGCCCGACTGACCGTTTCGGTGCTGGCGTTCCTGATCCTTGCCGGAGCGTTGGCCTATATCTCGATCCCGAAAGAGGCCGAGCCTGACGTCCAGATCCCGATCATCTATGTGTCGATGGGCTATTCGGGGATCTCGCCGGAGGACAGCGAGCGCCTGCTGCTGCGTCCGATGGAATCCAAGCTCAAGTCGATCGCGGGCATCAAGAAGATGACCTCGACCGCCTATCAGGGTGGCGGCAACGTGCTGATCGAGTTTCAGGCCGGCGCAAACCTGACCAAGGCGCGTGACGATGTTCGCACGGGCGTTGACGATGCCAAGCGCGACCTGCCGCAGGGCGCCGATGAGCCTTCGGTGCATGAGGTCAACATTTCGGCCTTCCCGGTCCTGGTGCTGACCTTGTCCGGCAACCTTCCCGAACGCACCCTGGGCGAGGCCGCGCGCCAGTTGCGTGATGCGATCAAGGAAAACGTCCCCGGCGTTCTGGACGCCACCTTGCAGGGCGTGCGCGACGATCTGGTCGAGGCTGTGATCGACCCCGGCAAGCTGTCCAGCTACGGCATCCGGCTCGACCAGTTGCCGCAGGCGATTGCCGCCGGCAACAGCCTGGTCGCCGCCGGTTCGCTGGAGGGCGCGCAGGGCAGTTATGCGGTCAAGGTGCCGGCCCTGATCGAGACGATCGACGATGCCGCCAACCTGCCCATCGTCGTCGGCCCCAACGCCACCGTCAAGGCACGCGAAATCGCCGACATCCGCATGACCTTCAAGGACGCGGATTCGATCACCCGGCTGGACGGCAAACCGGCCGTCGCCATCGAGATCTCCAAGCGCACCGGCGCCAACCTGATCGAGACCATCGACGGGGTGAAGGCCGTGGCCGTGGCCGCGAAAGCCGAAAAGCTGCTGCCGCCCGGCACGGTCATCACCTACACGCAGGACAAGTCGATCTCGATCCGGCAACTTCTCAGCGACCTGCAAAACTCTGTGCTGACGGCGGTCGTTCTGGTCTTCATCGTGATTCTGTTCGCGCTCAGCGGTCGCGCCTCGTTCTTCATCGGCATGGCCATTCCGACCTCGTTCCTGATGGGCATCCTGTTCCTGTCGCTCGCAGGCATGACGGTGAACCTCGTCGTGCTGTTCAGCCTGATCCTGGCTGTGGGGATGCTGGTCGACGACGCCATCATCGTCACCGAGTTCGCCGAGCGGCGCATGCACGAGGGCATGGACAAGGTCGCGGCCTTCAAACTGGCGGCGCAGCGCATGTCCGGCCCGGTGATCGCGGCCACCATGACCCGCGTTGCCGCATTCTCGCCCCTGCTGTTCTGGCCGGGCATTGTCGGCGAGTTCATGAAGTATCTGCCGATCACGCTGATCGCGACGTTGTCGGCGTCGCTCGCGGTGGCGCTGTTCTTCACGCCGACGCTGGGCGCTCTGCTCGGCAAGGCTTCGACCCATCCGCACGACGAACGCGCTCGCGAGGACGGTCCTTACATGCGTGCGGTCCGGCTGGT
>JANXPK010000644.1 GCA_025357355.1 Rhodobacterales bacterium | reverse complement strand
CCAGCGCCAGCGGGTGGCCCTGGCCCGCGCCCTGGCGATCGAGCCGCGGATGCTGCTTTTGGACGAGCCCTGCGGCGCCCTGGACGCCAAGGTGCGCAAGGAACTGCGTCAGGGCCTGCGCGACATCCACGACACCACGGGCCTGACAACCGTCTTTGTAACCCATGATCAGGACGAGGCGATGGAACTGGCCGACCTTGTCGTCGTCATGTCGAAGGGAAGGATCGAACAGATCGGCCGTCCGCAAGACATCCGCGGCCGTCCGGCAACAGCTTTTGTCAGGGAGTTCATCTCTGCGTGACCTCATGGAAAAAGAGCTGGACCGGATCGACCGCAAGATCCTGACCGAATTGCAGTGCTATGCCAGCCTGCCAATCGCCGTCTTGGCCGGACGGGTGGGCCTGTCGCAGACCCGGTGCTGGAAGCGCGTGCAAAAGCTTGAGGCCAGTGGCGTGATCATCGGTCGCGTCGCCGTGGTCGATGCGCGCAAGGTGGGACTGGGGCTCACGGTCCTGTGCGAGGTCGAAGCAATGGACCATACGGTGGCGTGGCGTGACAAGTTCCTGAAGGCGGTTGAGGGCTTTCCCGAGGTGATCGACCTCAAAGGCGTGCGCTCGCGCTTTGTGATGGAGGCCGTTCACCGCAAGCGGTCGCTGCCTTTGTGACCGCAGGCCGCGAAATCTGCGCTACGCTGGCGATGACGGGCGCCGTGATTCCCTGAAGTCATTCTGATCATGGGACACGGCTCACCAATTCGCAGGGGACAGTACGTGAAGATCATCGACCTGAAATGCGCCGTCATCGGCAAGAACCCGGTCGTCCGCATTGTCACGGACGCCGGCATTTCGGGCTATGGTGCTGCGGAAAGCTACAAGCCCTACCTCAAACCCTTCATCCTGCAATTCCGCGAGGCGTTGATCGGCGAGGACCCCACTGATGTCGAACGCTGTATGCTGCGCATCCGCAATCGCGGCGCGTTCAAGCCCTACGGTGCGCCGATCAGCGTCATCGAACACGCGCTGTGGGATGTGGCTGGCAAGGCAGCGGGCGTGCCGGTCTACAAGCTTCTGGGCGGCAAGGTGCGCGACCGGGTGCGCACCTACAACGGCTCGCTCCGCCAACCCCTCACGTCCCTGACGCCCGAAGGTTTTGCCGAAAGCTGCCGCTGGATGATGGCGTTGCCCGAGGGGTTTGACATCATCAAGCAGGGCATCGGCTTTCACAGCCCGATGAAGTTCCAGCCCGGCTTCTTTTACGGCGATGCCACCCCCAACCCGTTTCACGGCCACAATGACAGCGGTCTGCTGAAGGAAGCTTCGCTTGGCCTGATGATCGACTGTGTGGCCGCGATGAAGGACGTGCTGGGCGACAAGGTCGGTCTCGCGCTCGATTGCGGTCCCGGCTGGCTGCCGACGGATGCGCTGCGCTTTGCCCGCGCGGTCGAGAAATTCAACGTCATGTGGTGCGAAGACCTGCTGACCGGCGATTATTCGACCCATCAGAATGCCCAGTTGTACCGCGATCTGACCATGCAGACCACGACCCCGATCCACACCGGCGAACAGGTCTATCTGCGCAACAATTTCAAAGAGTTGATCGAGACGCAGGCCGTCAACGTCGTCGGCCCCGATCCCGCCGATGTCGGTGGCATTGCCGAACTGAAATGGATCGCCGAATATGCCCACTTGCACGGCATCCTGATGGCGCCGCATGGCACAGGCAACGGGGTGTTGGGTCTGGCGGCACTTGTCCAGGTCTGTGCCACGCTGCCCGCCAATTTCATCGCCTTCGAATACCCGACCGGCACCGATCCGTGGTGGTACGACATTGTCGAAGGTCTGCCGAAACAGATCGTCAAAGACAGCATGATCGACGTCACCGACCGCCCCGGCATGGGTGTCGACCTGATCCCCGAGGCCGCGCAACGCTACCTGTCAGCAGAAGATGCCGACTTCTTCCGCTGAAGCCCCGGGGGGCCGAAACCCCCCGGAATTGTCACCTCAAGACGCGCTTTCGACGCCCTTGACGAACCAGTCGATGGTGGCCAGATCGGCGTCCTTCATCACTTCGCCGTCCTTGACCTTCAGCGTGCCATCCTGCGCGTAGATCGGCCCGGTGAAGATGTTGAACGAGCCATCCTTGTAGCCCGCCTGCACCTTGTCGGCCGCGGCGGCGGCGTCCTTGGTCACGTCCTTGCCATAAGGCGCAATCTGCACGGTGCCTTCCTTGAAGCCCCACCAGGTGTCGGTCGAGGCCCATTTGCCGTCCAGCATCGCCTGAGCGCGCGCGATGTAATAGGGCCCCCAGATGTCCAGAATCGCGGTCAGATGGGCATTGGGCGCAAAGGACGACATGTCCGCGCCTTGACCAAAACCGTGCAGACCCTTTTGCTCCAGCGTCTGCAACGCGGCCGGGCTGTCGGTGTGGGTGGTGACGATGTCACAGCCGAGGTTGATCAGCGTTTCGGTCGCGGCGGCTTCTTTCGGCGGGTCGAACCAGCTGTCGATCATGACCAGCTTGACCTTGGCGTCCTTGTTCTGGCGCTGCGCCGACAGCGTGAACGAATTCACGCCCAGCACCACTTCCGGCACCTTGAACGAACCGAGATAGCCCAGCGTGCCCGATTTCGACTGTTTGCCCGCGATGGTGCCCAGAACGGCACGACCTTCGTGGAACTTCGAGTTGTAGGTCGATACGTTGTCGGCCCGCTTGAAGCCGGTGCAATGTTCGAACTTCACGTCCTTGAACTCGCCCGCCACTTGAATGGTCTGGTCCATGTAGCCATAGGAGGTGGTGAAGATCAGCTTGCAGCCCTGTTGCGCCAGATCGCGGATCTGCGGGATGGCCGAGGCGTCTTCGGCGACGTTCTCGACATAGATCGTCTCGACCTTGTCGCCCAGCGCCGCTTCAACGGCCTCACGGCCCTTGTTGTGGGCCCAGGTCCAGCCATAGTCGCCGATCGGGCCAAGAAAGATGAACCCGATCTTGAGCTTGTCAGCCGCCAAAGCGGGCTTGCCGATGACCGAAGCCGTGGCGATCGCCCCGGCCCCTTTCATCAGCGTACGACGAGAAATCTTGGTCATTCGGTCTCTCCTGTTGGATTGTTTTAGGTTGAGGGTAGGAATGGCTTGCCAAGGCAGGCCGGTGCGTTGGCACCCGCCGTGCCGCGGGACGAGATGAAGGAAAGTGCCACAACCGTCATGATATAAGGCATAGCGGCCCAGAATTGCGACGGCAAGAACGAGAACCCGCTGGCTTTGGCGTAAAGTTCCAATGCCATCAGGATGCCAAAGAAATAGGCGCCCGCCAACAGTCGGCCCATCCGCCAGCCGGCAAAGACGACCAATGCCAGCGCAATCCAGCCGCGACCTGCCGTCATCTTCTCGGCCCACATCGGCGTGATCACCAGGCTGAAATAGCACCCGCCGATCCCGGCCATCGCCCCGCCAAAGGCAATCGCCGCATAGCGCACCCGGCGCACCGAATAGCCGATGGAATGGGCCGACAGGTCATTCTCGCCCACCGCACGCAAGATCAGCCCCGCCCGGGTCGATTTCAGGAACCACGCCGTCAGCGGCACCATGAGCAGCGCGAAATAGACGATGGGCGAATAGCCGAAGATCACCTTCAGGATCGGGTCCGCCGACAGCGACGCGGGAAAGACCGACAGGAACGGCGCCACGATCCGCCCGGTGAACGACAGGCCCAGCAGCGATGACAGCCCGGTGCCAAAGATGGTCAGTGCCAGCCCCGTCGCCACCTGATTGGAGTTCAACTGCAACACCAGCACGGCAAACAGCAGCGACGCCAGCGCCCCGCCGATCGCCGCCCCGATCACCCCGGCCCATGGGTTGCCGGTGATCACCGTCACTGCAAAGCCCGATATGGCCCCGGTCAGCATCATCCCCTCGACGCCAAGGTTCAGAACGCCCGACTTCTCGACGACCAGCTCGCCAATGCCCGCCAGCAGGATCGGTGTGGTCAGCCCCACCACCGTGATGATCGCCGCTATGATGAAATCTGCGCCCATCTTACTCTCCCGCCACAAGTTGCGGCGCCGATGGCACCAGCCTGATCCGGTAGCGCACCAGAATGTCGCTGGCCAGAATGAAGAACAGCATCATCGCCTGAAAGATCCCGGCGGTCGAATTGGGGATGTGCACCGTGGTCTGCGCCATCTGGCCGCCGACATAGGTCACCGCCAGCACGATCCCGGCGATCAGACAGCCGATGGGGTTCAAACGTCCCAGAAAGCTGACGATGATCGCGGTAAAGCCGTAGCCGGACGGAAAGCCAAGGTCGATCTTGTGCAAGACCCCGGCAAACTCCATCGACCCCGCCAGCCCCGCCATGCCGCCCGAAATGATCAGCGCCAGCCAGATCGTCTGCTTGCCGTCAAACCCGCCATGCCGCGCCGCATTCGGCGCCGATCCGACAACCCGGACCTGAAAGCCGAATACCGAGCGTTTCATCAGATACCAGAAGACGAACGGCAGTACGATCGCCACCGCCACCCCCAGATGCACGGTGCTGCCTGCAAACAGCACCGGTAGGGTCTGGCCATCGCCCAAGGGGGCCGAGGCGGGGAAGTTGCGGCCATTGGGGTCCTTCCACGGCCCGCCCACCAGATAGCTGAGCACCTGCAAGGCGACATAGGTCAGCATCAGGCTCGACAGGATCTCGTTGACGCTGAACCGTGTGCGCAGCCATGCCGGTATCGCGGCCCAGGCCGCCCCGCCCAGAATACCCGCCGCGACCATCAGCACCACCACCACCGGCCCGCCGATGGTGCCAAAGCCAATCGCCACTCCCGCCGCACACAATGCGCCGATGACATACTGTCCCTCGGCCCCGATGTTCCACACCTGCGCCCGGTTGCCCACGGCCAGACCCAGCGCGATGATGACCAAGGGCGCCGCCTTTACCGCCACGTCCTGCCATTTATAGCTGGCCAAAAGCGGCGACAGGAAGATGTCGACCACCGCCCGGAACCCCTTGATCCCGATCAGATCGAACACGACGATCCCGATCAGCATCGTCACCAGCACCGAGGCGACCGGTGTCGCCACCAGCATCAGCATGCTCGGCTCGCGCCGCTTTTCCAGCTTAATGCGCATGTGCCGCCCCTTCGCCATGAATCCCGCCCATCAAGAGGCCAATCTCTTCGATCCTGGCATCGGCAACCTTCATCGACGGCGACAGACGCCCCTCGTTGATCACCGCAAGCGTGTCGCACAGCGACAGAAGTTCATCGAGGTCCTGGCTGATCACCACGATGGCTGAGCCCTGCGCCGCCAGATCGACAAGCGCCTGATGGATCGCCGCCGCCGCCCCCGCATCCACACCCCAGGTCGGCTGGCTGACCACCAGCACATCCGGCTTCTGCATGATCTCGCGGCCCATGATGTATTTCTGCAAATTGCCGCCCGACAGGCTTTCGGCAAACGCCCCGGGCCCGGTCGCCTTGACCGCAAACGCTTCGATCACCTCGCCCGCATAAGTCCAGGCCGCCGCCGCATCAATCATCCCGCCCCGCACCATCCCCAGCCGGTCACGCCCCGTCAGGATCGCATTGTCGCTCAGCGAGAAATCCGGCACCGCCGCGTGGCCGTTGCGCTCTTCTGGCACCGTGGCCATCCCCATCATCCGCCGCGCCTTGGCCGACATGTGGCCGACTTCGGCCCCGCCGACGGTGATGGCATGGTGATCATGCGCCGAAACCTCGCCCGACAGCGCCAGCAGCAGGGCGTTCTGGCCATTGCCCGCCACCCCGGCGATGCCGAAAATCTCGCCTGCCTTGACCGAAAAGCCGATGCCTTTCAATGCGGTCCCAAACGGCCCGTCCTTGGGCACGTTCAACGCCTTGACCACCAGCTTCTGCTCGCCAAACGTCCGGCCCGCCCCGCGCTGAATGTCCTTGAGGTTGCCGCCGATCATCTTTTCCGCCATCGAACGCGAAGTTTCGACCGACGGATCGCAGGTATCCACCAGCTTGCCGCCCCGCAAGATCGTCGCTGTGTCGCACAGTGCCTTGATTTCATGCAATTTATGCGAAATGTACAGGATCGAGCAGCCCTCTTTCGCCAGTTGCCGCAGCACCACGAACAACTGCTCCACCTCTTGCGGCGTCAGCACAGAGGTCGGCTCGTCCATGATCAGAAGGTTGGGGTTCAACAGCAGCGCCCGCACGATCTCGATCCGCTGCCGCTCACCCACCGACAGGGTCGACACGATGCGGTGCGGCTCCAGCATCAGCCCGTATTGGCTCATCACCGCGACAATCCTGGCCTCCAGATCGCGCGCCGGGATCTTGGCATCCATGCCAAGGGCGATGTTCTCCAGCACCGTCATCGCCTCGAACAGCGAGAAGTGCTGGAACACCATCCCGATCCCCAACTTGCGCGCCGCCTTGGGGTTGACCACTATTATCCGCTCGCCATTCCAGCGGATTTCGCCGCTGTCCGGCTGCATGATGCCGTAGATCATCTTGACCAGCGTCGATTTCCCCGCGCCGTTTTCCCCAAGCAGGGCGTGGATTTCCCCCGGCAGGACCGAAAAGCTGACATGGTCATTGGCCAGCACACCCGGAAAGCGCTTTGTGATGCCGCTCAGTTCAAGACGTGGGGACAGGCTTTCCTCCATCGGTGAAAGTGATGTCATGCGACCTCGCAAGTCATTGGACCATGCTGGACCGGGCCGACCCGTCTGCCCATCCGGCCCGCATTTGAAACACCTTCAAGATTTGCCGACGGCTGGCACCCAGGGGCATCTGTTCGCGCCCCTGCCGTGGCAGGACCGGATGGTCCGGTTTCAACCAACATTTCCAAGCATTTCCCCATCGTGCCCCCCGCTTCCGGCAGTGCGGAGGTTCCATGTCACGCTAGACCACAAGGGGCGCGACCGACAAGACTTTCATCGGTATACCCGTCCAATTAATCGGCGGCCGCCAAAGCGCTGCGCATTCGCCTTGAAACTTGCGGCCCTTGCGGCGACCCTTTGTCCAAATGCCACCCATGAAAAGGGATCCTCCCATGCTGGATCACGAAACACTGTTGCGTCAGGCCATCGCGGAGTCGCGCAAAGCGCGCGCCGCCGGGCACCACCCTTTTGCCAGTATTCTGGTCGGGCCCGATGGCACGGTGCTCATGACCCAGCACAACGCCTTCCTGCCCCTTCACGACATGACCGGCCACGCCGAGCGCGTCCTGATGACCCGCGCCTCGACAACCTACTCTCCCGAGGTCCTGCGCGGCTGCACCATCTACACCTCCGCCGAACCCTGCGCGATGTGCGCCGGCGCCATCTACTGGACCGGCCTCGCCCGCGTCGTCTACGGCCTGTCGGAGGCCGATCTGAAATCCATCACCGGCAACCACCCCGAAAACCCCACCCTCGACCTGCCTTGCCGCGTGATCTTCGCCGCCGGTCAGCGTCAGGTCGAGGTCATCGGCCCCCTGCTGGAAGCCGAGGCGGCCGCAGTGCACGAAGGGGCGTGGGGCTAACGGCCGGGCAGGCCGGCAAAGCCTAAAATCCGGTTAACAGGAAGGTATAAGCCACTGATTTAAAATGATTTTAAATCGTGTCCACATGCGGACACGCCCGTTTCCAGCCCCGGCACCGGACCTCTCAAATCCGGATCGCCTGCAAGACTTGCGGCTCGATCACTTCAACTCCCGGCAGACCCGCCCGCAACTCATCCGCGTTCTGCGCCAGCAAGGGAAATGTCCTGTAATGGCAGGGGATCACCGTCTTGAACTTGAAATACCGCCGCGCCGCATAGGCCGCCCGCTTCATGTCCATGGTGAAATGACCGCCTGACGACAGGATGCCGATGTCCGGCTTGTGATAGTCCCCCATCCACTCCATGTCGGCCATGATGTCGGTATCACCCGACAGATAGATCGTGTGCCCGTCGCCCGCGATCATGAAGCCGCCTTCCGAGCCTACCGCAACGCCGTCTGCCGACGACGAATGGCAAGCGTTGACCAGCGTCACCTTCGCTCCGTTCAGATCGACCGTGCCGCCCTTGTTCATCCCGACCGTCTTGACCGGCCCTTTGCCCGCCAGATAGCCCATCAGGTCATAGATGCCGATGATCTCGATGCCCAACTCCTGCGCGATGGCCAGGCTGTCGCCGATATGGTCACCGTGGCCGTGAGTCACCAGGATATGGGTCGCGCCCCGGATCGCCTCGGCCCGCCGCTGCATCGGAAACATCGGATTGCCGGTCAGCCAGGGGTCGATCAGCAGCACCGCCTTCTCGATCTCGATGCGAAAGCCGGAATGGCCAAGCCAGATGATCTGCATGACAAGCTCCTTTTTGCGGCAATCTAGCCTGCCCGGCCCCAAAGTCCAAAGCACATTTCCGGGCGGCGGCTTGCACCCAAGGGGCCATGCCGCTAAACGATCCGCAAGTTTTCACGGGAGACTGCGATGTCCATCGACATTGATACCGCGCGCCGGGTGGCCAAGCTGGCCCGCATCCGGGTGGAAGAGGCCGATCTGCCGCGGCTGGCGGGCCAGCTCAGCGGCATTCTGGGCTTCATGGAACAGTTGAACGAGGTTGATGTGACCGGCGTCGAGCCGATGGTGTCGGTCACCCCGATGCGGCTCAAGCGGCGGGCTGATGTTGTGACCGATGGCAATATCCAGACCCAGATTCTGGCCAATGCGCCCGACGCGCGTGAGGGCTTCTTTGCCGTGCCGAAGGTGGTTGAATGAACCCCAATGAAATGACGATTGCGGCGGCGCGCGACGCGCTGCGCAAGGGCGAGCTTTCGGCGGTCGATCTGACGATGGCCTGCATGGTGGCAATGGATGCGGGCGACGGTCTGAATGCCTTTGTCCACAAGACACCGGATATCGCACTGACCCAGGCCCGTGCGGCCGATGCGCGGCTTGCAGCCGGGGAGGCACCCGCGCTGTGCGGCATCCCCCTGGGGATCAAGGATCTGTTCTGCACCAAGGGCGTGCCGTCGCAAGCCGGGTCAAACATCCTGCGTGGCTTCAAGCCCGAATACGAATCGACCGTGACCGCCAAGCTTTTTGAGGCGGGCGCCGTCATGCTGGGCAAGTTGAACATGGACGAAGTCGCCATGGGCTCGTCGAACGAAACCTCGTGCTATGGCAACGCGGTCAATCCCTGGCGGCGCGGCAATGACCCCACTGCCCTGACCCCCGGCGGTTCGTCGGGCGGGTCGGCTGCGGCGGTGTCGGCTGACCTTTGTCTGGCCGCGACCGGCACCGATACCGGGGGGTCGATCCGCCAGCCTGCCGCCTTCACCGGCATCACCGGGATCAAGCCGACCTATGGCCGCGTCAGCCGCTGGGGCATTGTCGCCTTTGCCTCATCGCTCGATCAGGCCGGACCGATGACCAAATCGGTGCGCGATGCCGCGATCATGCTCGGCGCGATGGCCGGTCATGACGCCAGGGATTCAACCTCTGCCGACCTCGCGGTGCCCGATTTCGAGGCGGCGCTGACCGGGGACATCCGGGGCAAGCGGATCGGCATCCCCCGCGAATACCGCATGGACGGCATGCCTGCCGAGATTGAAAAGCTGTGGGCAGACGGCGTGGCGATGATGAAGGAAGCCGGCGCTCAGATCGTCGATATCTCGCTGCCCCACACCAAATACGCCCTTCCCGCCTATTACGTCATCGCGCCCGCCGAGGCCTCCAGCAACCTTGCCCGCTATGACGGCGTCCGCTACGGCCACCGCGCCAAGCTCGCACAAAGTGACGGCATCACCGAGATGTACGAAAAGACCCGAGCCGAGGGTTTTGGTCCCGAGGTGCAGCGCCGCATCATGGTGGGCACCTATGTCCTGTCCGCGGGCTTCTATGACGCCTATTACAACCGCGCCCGCAAGGTCCGCGCCCTGATCAAACGCGACTTTGAACAGGTCTTTGCCGCCGGAATCGACGCAATCCTGACCCCCGCCACCCCTTCATCGGCGTTTGGTCTGGGCGAGATGGCGGATGCCGACCCGGTGCAGATGTATCTCAACGACGTCTTCACGGTGACGGTCAACCTCGCTGGCCTGCCGGGAATAGCGGTGCCGGTGGGGCTGGACCAAAAGGGGCTGCCGCTTGGCTTGCAACTGATCGGTCGCCCGTGGGAAGAGGGCGACCTGCTCAATCATGCCTATGCGCTGGAACGGGCTGCGGGCTTTGTGGCCAAACCGACAAAATGGTGGTAAGGGCGGGTCACCCGGAAGAACGGGCACCGAGTCAATCGGGCAACGAGAAAAGCGGTTGGGGCGAATGTCGATGCGAACACCTTTTGCGGTGATGCTGTTGTGCGGCGTTGTGGCATGCAGCCCGCGACTGCCGGAATCCGGCCCGGGTGTCGCGTCCTCCGACTACAATTCCTACATCCGCAACAGCACGGCCAACCAAAGTGCGCAGGCTTCCCCGGAACAGACCGCCCCTGCGCAGACTGCCCCCTCCACCTTCTCGACCGACAGCGTCGCGGCGGCGATTTCTACGGCCGAAACTGGCACGACGGCGGCCAACCCTGCGACCACGGCCCCCCAAGACCCTGCGCAGTTGCAAACCGGCGACCGGCCACGCGGCAATGCCCCGGCGGGCATTCAGGAAACCACGGCCGAGATGGGCTATGTCACCGGCGGCGTGTCCGACGAGCAAGACTTCAACGCCGTCAAGTCGCGCCAGACCATCGCCAGCGACAAGGCCCGCATCGAGGCCAACCGCGCCCAGTATGTCGTGATCCAGCCCGGCGCGCTGCCGGTACGACCCGGCGATACCGGTCCCAACATCGCGGCCTATGCCGTGGCCACCAACAACCCGGTCGGCGTGACGCTTTACAGCCGACCGGCGTTCTATCTGGTCAACGTCAAGGCCGCTTGCACCAAGTTCACCTCGCCCGACCTCGCGCAACAGGCCTTCCTCGCCGCCGGTGGCCCGCAGAAAGACCCCAAGGGCCTTGACCCCGACGGCGACGGCTTTGCCTGCGACTGGGACCCGCGCCCGTTCCGCAACGCGCTGAAGTGACCGCAGCCCTGTCGCCCAATCACGGCGAACGGCGCGGCGGGACCTCCCCCTCGATCATCGTGCTGCACTACACCGGGATGCCCAGCTATGCCGAGGCCCGCGTCAAGCTGTGCGACCCCGTGGCGGAGGTGTCGTGCCACTGGCTGATCAGCCAGACCGGCGCGGCCGAGGCTCTGGTGCCCGAGGACCGCCGCGCCTGGCATGCAGGGGTTGGGGCGTGGCGCGGCATCGCCGACGTGAACTCGCATTCCATCGGCATCGAGCTTGCCAACCCCGGCGACCAACCCTTCCCCGAACCCCAGTTGGCCGCCCTCGAACGCCTGCTCACCGCCCTCATGTCCCGCTGGCCCATCCCCCCGCACAACGTCATCGCCCATTCCGACATGGCCCCCACCCGCAA
>JANXPK010000557.1 GCA_025357355.1 Rhodobacterales bacterium | reverse complement strand
CAGGAAGGGTTCATTGGCATCGGGTGCGCCGACATGCATCGCGGATTTGGCGGGGCGCAGTTTCAGCGGCACCTGATCATTCGGGACAAGGTGGATCACGTTGCCGTCGGCATCGAAGTAATCGACATAGACATAGGCGTCGTAATCGGGGGCGGCCAGATCCAGCACCATGGTCTGGCCTTGGGTATAGCTGAAGGTGCGGGCCTGAGCGTCGGCGCCGATCAGTTTGGGGTTGGTAAGCTGGTCTTGGCTTTGCGGCAATCCCACATCGGCAATGCCAGAAAGCGCGCCGCATTGCGGGCGGGGCAGGATCAGCATGGCGTCGTTGACCTTGATGCCGGTGCCGAGCTGATCTTGCAGGGCTTTGAGGATCGGGCCTTTCAATGCCTCATCCGGGACATGGCCGCGCAGATCGAGGCTGCCGGTGGCGGGGTTGAATTCCGCCTGCAGGCGCGAGCAGGGGACCGAGGACAGGATGGCCGAAAGGGCGTCGTGGGTCTGGTCGGACCGGGCCTTGATGTCGCCGGGCTGCATGAAGGACTGGATGGCCGTGAGCGAGACCGGGTCGATCTGCGCGTCGGCTCCGGTCCAGGCGAGGGCGGCGGTGACGTGGTCGCCGTCGGAAGGTGCGGCGACGGCGAGTTCGAGATGCGGGGTGGCTTGGGCGGCTGGTGGCGTGTCGGGGGCGGCCTGAGCGGCTTGCGGCGCGTCTGGCGTGGCGGCGGGCAGGGGTTGGGCGGTGGTTGCGGCAGCGGGCAGGGGCGTCGCGGTGGTGGTCGTGGCGGGCAGCGGGTTGGCGGCGATGTCCTGCGCTTTGGCGGCGACCGGGGTCACGGTGGTGGCGCTGACGGTTTGGGTGGGGGCGGTGGTTGCAACGGCCTGTTCCGCCGGAGCGGTGCTGGCGGCGAGCGCGGTCGTTGGCGCGGCGGTGGCTTTGGTGGCGGGCGGTGGGGCGGCGGCGATAAGGGTCTGGGTCGGGGCGGCGGCGGGCGGCAGGGTCGTGGCGGGTGGAGCGGCGGCCTTGGTGACGGGTGGCGGGGCGGCGGTGGCGAGTTTCTCGGCCGGAGCCTCGGTGGCCTTGGTGGCGGGTGTGGCGGGCTTGGCGGCGGGGAGGTGGTCGGGTTTGGGCGTCGCGACGGCGGCCTTGCTTTGCGGCACCTGACCTTCGGTGGCCTGCGCGCCCTTGGCGGAGGCGGCGTTGGCCTTGGGGGCGTCGGGCGCCTGAGGTGCGGCGGTGGAATGGGCGACGTTCTGGGTTTCGATGTGCAACTCGGATGTCGGTGGCGGCTGGTCGGGCACCGGGGCTGCGTGCAGGAGGGCGAGGACCAGAGCCGCCGTCCCGACATGGGCCGCGACGGAGCCAGCAAAAGCGGCGCTCCATGTGACGGAGGTGTAAACTGCTGCGGTCATGGCGCGGTCGGGGTCACGATGATGGCGACGTCCCTGGCGCCGAGATCCTCGAACTCGGTGATCAGGCCAAGGATGGTGCGCAGTTCGGTGGCTTGGTCAGCGTTGATGCGGACGAGAGTCTTGGGGTTCTTGGTGACGCGGGCGGTGACGGCGGCGTCGAGTGCTTCGTGCGTGATGGGGGCGCCATCGAGGGCCAGACCGCCGCCGGGCGAAACCGACAGGGTGATGCCGCCAGCGGGCAGGTGCGTGCCGGTGGTGCCGATGGGCGGCCTTACGGCGAAGGGGGCGGTGGCGTCAAGGCGGCCGACCAGCATGAAGAACACCAGAAGAAAGAAGGTCACGTCGATCAGCGCCACCACGGTTTCGCGTTCGGCCATGCGGTGGGGGCGGCGCAGCTTCATTTGGCAGCCTCGATCCGGATCACCTTGACGCGCTGGGCGCCGGATTTGGTGACAATGTCCATCACCGCGATCAGGTCTTGCAAATGTGCGGCGCCGGAGGGGAAGAGGACGACCGGCGTCAGCGGATCGCCGGCAAGGCGGTCGTGCAGCAGTGTGGCCAGCGCCGCGGGATCATAGGCCTGCCCGCCGACCATGGCGCGCCCACCTTGGGCGATGCGGATCATCAGGGTGGTTGAGGGTCCGGTGGTGGTGGGTGCGGCGCTGG
>JANXPK010000490.1 GCA_025357355.1 Rhodobacterales bacterium | reverse complement strand
GCGGCCCACTGGCCCGCCTGCGTGACGGCGACGTGGTCCGGCTGGACGCGGTCGCGGGGACCCTGTCGGTGCTTGCCGCCGGCTTTGACAGCCGCAGCCCGGTGACGGTCGATCTGGAAGCCAACCAATGGGGTAACGGGCGCGAGCTTTTCGCCGCCTTCCGCCACTCGGTCGGACCCGCGACCATGGGTGCCAGTTCGCTCTATTGAAACAGGGCCTCCCGCGGGAGGCATCCACGCCAGCCACAGGATATGCCATGACCCCTGCCGAACAATCGCTCAAAGCCGCCGAAATCTGTCGCCTCGCCCCGGTGGTGCCGGTTCTGGTGATTGACGATCTGGCCCAGGCCCGCAGTCTGGCCGAGGCTCTGGTCGCAGGCGGATTGCCGGCGTTGGAAGTGACCCTACGCACTCCCGCCGCGCTTGATGCGATCCGGATGATGAGTGAGGTTGCAGGAGGGCGGGTCGGGGCGGGGACTTTGATGACCCCGGCCGATGTCAAGGCGGCCAAGGCGGCTGGGGCGACCTTTGGGGTCTCGCCTGGGGTGACAGAGCGGATATTGGACGCCTGCGCCGAATATGACCTGCCGCTGTTGCCGGGAGCGGCGACGGCGACGGAAATCATGGTGCTGTTGGAAATGGGCTACACCGTGCAGAAATTCTTTCCGGCCGAGCAGTCCGGAGGGGCGGCGTTTCTGAAATCCATCGGCTCGCCCATCCCGCAAGTCAAGTTCTGCCCAACCGGCGGGATCGGCCTGAAGAACGCCCGCGACTATCTTTCCCTCTCCAACATCCTGTGCGTCGGCGGGTCCTGGGTGGCGCCCAAGGAAACGGTCGCGCGCGGGGACTGGGCCGAGGTGACGCGGCTTGCGGCCGAGGCTGCCGCCTTGCGTTGACTTGTCAGACGTGGAGCGGAATGCGATCCTTGGGCGAACAACAATGGAGCCGAAAATGACCGCCCCAACTGTCTCGACCTGTCTGTGGTATGAAGCCAATGCGCAAGAAGCCGCGACGCTGTATTGCAGCCTGTTTCCCGACGCACGCATCACGGCCCGGATGCCGCAGATCGGCGATCCGCAGGGGCGGGCGTTTTTGGTCGAGTTCACGTTGATGGGGCAGGCCTACACGGCGATGAACGGCGGGCCGCATTACAAGCTGAACCCCGCCGCGTCGATCATGGTGATGGTGGAAACGCAAGCCGAGGTGGACCGGCTGTGGGACGCACTGCTTGAGGGCGGACAGGAAAGCCGTTGCGGCTGGCTGACCGACCGGTTCGGGCTGTCGTGGCAGATCATCCCGCGCGCCCTGCCCTGCCTGATGAAAGCGGACAAGTCTGGCCGGGTGGTGCAGGCGATGATGGGGATGATCAAGCTGGATATCGCGGCGCTTGAGGCTGCGGCAAAGGGGTAAGGACGCCTTTGTGCCCGACGTGGTCCGAACCTCGGACAGACAACAAATCTGTTTTAGAACAATGAGTTATCGTTTCATATTTACCAGACCTTAACTTTTGTCCTGTTCGATCTCGTCAATCGAAGGCCGTGGCAAGGTCGAAGACAGCCTCATGTGCGCCCGAGGTGTCCACCGCGTCGGATGGGTGCGACGGCGGGAGCCAGGCCTTGCTGCAAGACCTCGTTCATCGGGTGGCCAGGGTGTCGTGCACTGTATTCGGCGATCAAACGGTTGAGGGCGACGGGCACATCCTGCTCTGAAATCAAGCTCAACGCCCAATCGAGAAAGATCGAGCGGCACTCACCAAGGGTGATCCCCTCGATATTGTAGCTTTCGCGCACCAGCCCCTTGGGGTCTGCCTCTGCCAGGTCCATGTCCCCTCCTATCGGCGAAGCTTCGCCGCGATCACGCTGTCTGCCACCGTTGCCATCGCGGCCAACCGGCTGGTCAGGCCCGCGACCGATGCCTCGCCGGTTTCGCGCAGCAGAAAGGCCCGCGCACCCTCGCCCAGTTCCTGCGGATCGACGACCGCATCGGACAGCAACCGCGAGCCGGCCTGCAAGCGCCAGCACAGTCTGTAGGCGTTCAAGAGCGCCGTCTCTTCCGTTTGCGACACCAGGCCCGCAGTTCGACCCGCCGCCAGTTGACGCTCAACGCTGCGGGCGGGGCTGGCGGTCTGCAAGGCCACCATCTGGGCCAGGAGTTCGATGTCCAGCATCTTTCCGGGGCCAAGCTTGGCCTCCCAATCGGCACCGCCGGGCTTGGCCTCGGCCAGCCGTGCCCGCATCTCGGCCACGTCGGCGACCACTTTGTCGCCCTTGGCCTTTTCGGCAAGGATCAAACGGCGCATCGCCTCAACCTCATCGGTCAGGCTGGCATCGCCCGCGAGCACCCGCGCCCGTGTCAAGGCGAGGTGTTCCCAAGTCCAGGCCTGGTCGCGCTGATAGGCGCGAAAGCTGGCGATGGCGGTGGCGACCGGTCCTTGCCGACCTGAAGGGCGCAGCCGCATGTCAACCTCGTAAAGCCTGCCTTCGGCCATCTGGGCCGTCAGCGCCGTCACGAGGGCTTGCGTCAGGCGGGCATAGTAAAGCCGGGCGGCAAGCGGTCGCGAGCCGGTGGAAGCCTCAACACCCGCCGCGTCATAGATCACGATCAGGTCAAGGTCGGAGCCTGCATTCAGCCGCGCGGCACCAAGCGAACCCATGCCAACCACGACCGCACCACGCCCCGGCGGTGGGCCGTATTTGGCGGCGAAGGCGGCAACAACGCCGGGCCACAAGGCGGTCACCACCGCCTCGGCCAGTTCGGCGTATTGCGTGCCCGCCTCGAAGGCGTCGATCAGACCGCGCAAATGATGGACGCCGATGCGGAAATGCCATTCCTTCATCCAGGCGCGCGCGACGCTGAGCGCCCGTTCGTAATCTTCGGCCGCGCCCAGCCGCAGTGCGAGATCCTGTGTCAGGGCCACCCGTCCGGGCCACGGGGCGAAGAATGCGCCGCCGATGACCGCGTCCAGCACCCCGGCATTTCGGGCCAGATGGCGGGCCAGCGCCGGGGCCGTCGCGGCGATGTCGATGATCAGATCGACCAGCGGCGGGTTGGCATCGAAGAGCGAGAAGATTTGTACACCGGCGGGTAGGCCGGCCAGAAAGGCGTCAAGCGCCACCAGCGCCTCGTCAGGGTTGGCGGCGCGGGCCAGCTTGTGCAAAAGCGTCGGGCGCAGGCGGCGGAAGATCGCCTGCGCCCGGTCAGAACGCAGGGCGGGATAGTGGCCCCAGCGTTCGACGATCCGGGCCGCGCGTTCGGAAAGCTCGGGTCCTGCGACGGATTGGCCGGGGGCAAAGAAGCCTTGGGTCAGATGTTCGACCCGGGCAAGGCGCTGCAAAAGATCACTTCGGAAGGAGGGTTCTGTCTGGCCGCAGAACGCAGCAATCCGCGCGACCCCTGCGGCGGTGAGGGGCAGTTTGTGGGTTTGCTCGTCCAGCACCATCTGCAAGCGATGCTCCAGGGCGCGGTGGGCGCGGTAGTGCCGCACCAACTCTTCGACGACATCGACCGGCACCCAGCCCTTTGCGGCCAGGGACCGCAGCCCCGCGACCGTGCCACGCGCCCGTAGATCGGGATCGCGCCCGCCAGCAATCAGTTGCCGGGTCTGGGTGAAGAACTCGATCTCGCGGATGCCGCCCTGCCCCAGTTTCAGGTCATGGCCTTCGACAGCAAGGGTCCGGTTCAACCCGCGATGCTCGCGGATGCGCAGGCGCATGTCGTGCGCGTCCTGAATGGCGGCAAAATCGAGGTGCTTGCGCCAGACGAAAGGGCTGAGGGTTTTCAGGAAACGCTCGCCCGCCGCGATGTCGCCTGCGCAGGGCCGGGCCTTGATATAGGCGGCACGTTCCCAGGTGCGACCCTCAGCCTCATAATAGGCTTCGGCAGCGGCCATCGAGATGCAGACGGGGGTGACCGAAGCATCTGGGCGCAGGCGCAGGTCGCATCGGAAGACATAGCCATCGGCGGTGATGTCGCTGAGCAGGGCAGCCATCCGCCTCGTGACACGGATAAAGGACGCGCGCGCCTCTTGCTCGACGCCCTTGTAGCGGGTCTCGTCATAAAGGCAGATCAGGTCGATGTCGGAGGAGTAGTTGAGCTCATGCGCGCCCATCTTGCCCATGGCCAGCACGACCATGCCAGCAGCGCTCGCCTCATCCCCCGCCATCGCACCCGGCAGCTTGCCGCGGCGGATTTCCTCACCCACCAGATGGCGCAGGCTGAGAGCCACGGCCTGATCGGCAAAACCGGTCAGGGCGGCAGTGACGGTTTCAAGCGGCCATACACCACTAAGATCGGCAAGAGCCGTCCACAAGGCCACCCGGCGCTTGGCCTGTCGCAGGCCCGAGGCCAGGGTGTCGGGGGTCAGCATGGCAAGTCCGGCGCTTTCGGCGGGCAGGACCGCATCGACATCCGCCGCCAGGGCGGAGCGGAGCCAAGGCTCCTCTTGCAGCATCAGGCCCTTGAGAAAGGGCGAACAGGCGGCGACGGCGGCGAGAAACGCGGTGAGATGGGCGTCGAGATCGCCAAAGTGTTGCGCAATTTCGGCCCCGGTGGCGAGGTCATAGGGAAGAGGTTGTGAAGACAGTTGAGAGGCAAGCGGTTCAGTCATGCGATGACAATGCGGCGGGCTGAAGCCGGGGTCAACGGCCGCTTGCCGACGCTGCCCTGTGCTGGGATAAGGCGACGAGGAGATCGCATGAGCAAAAGCCTTGCCCGCGTCAAAGCCGCCCTTGAGTCCGCTGGGACCCTCGTCACCATTTACGCAATGCCCGCGGCAACCAGGACGGCGGCCGAGGCGGCTGCGGCTGCGGGAGCGCAGTTGGACCAGATCGTCAAGTCGATCCTGTTTCAGGGGCAAAGCGGTCGACTCTATCTGTTCCTGACGGCAGGCGGCAATCAGGTGGACCCGGCGCGCGCCGCGGAACTTGCTGCCGAACCCCTGCACCGCGCCGGGGCCGAGGCCGTGCGGCGCGTCACTGGCTTTGCCATTGGCGGGGTGGCGCCTATCGGCCATCTGACGCCCCTGCCGATCTGGCTCGACCCCAGACTGCTGGACTCCACCCAAGTCTGGGCCGCCGCCGGAACCCCGCACCACATTTTTCAAATTGACCCCAAGGTCTTGCTGACCTTGACAGGTGCGACGCCTGCATTCTTCACCACAAGGAACTGAGTTCCATTTGGCCTTTGCCAATACTCCCGCCTGATGCATGGGCGGCTGGGCCAAGTGCGATCTAGCGCGGCTCGATCAGGTCCCAGCGGTTGCCGAAGGGATCGCGCCACACGGCGACAGTGCCATAGGGTTCAACGCGCGGGGCCTCTTCGAAAACCACGCCCGCAGCCGTCATCCTTGCGTGGTCGCGGTCAAAATCGTCAGTCTGCAGGAACAGCCAGACCCGTCCGCCCGCCTGATTGCCGATAGCGGCATGCTGGGTCGGACCATTGGCCCGCGCCAAGACCAGCCGGACGCCGCCACCCGAGGGTTCGACTGTGACCCAGCGTTTGGCACCCTGATCGATATCTTCGGTCAGCCGGAATCCCATGACCGTGCAGAAAAAGTCGATCGCCTCATCATAATCCGGCACTACCAGAGCAACTGACGCGATCCGCGCCGTCACTCGCGCACCGCTTGCGCCTCTGGCAGGTTGATGCGGGCGACCTGTTCGGAGATCGGATCAACCGACAGGGGGTGCAGTTCGGCGCGGTGATCGGCGGGGTCGCCAATCGGAACCCATTGTCCGCCCTTGTAAATTTCCAATGCCGAAAACCCGGCCTTGTAGCCCATCTTGCGGCT
>JANXPK010000484.1 GCA_025357355.1 Rhodobacterales bacterium | reverse complement strand
CAAATCCCCCGCTCCTCACTGTCCCCCTTGGCCCCCGCGCCCATGCCATCGAGCCGGTTCCTGCGAGTACCAGCACCCCTTCGGCGCCCCCCAGCGCCCCCTCGAACGCCACGGCAACATCGTTGACCACCTGCGCTCTTGGCCCCAGCAGCCCCAAGGCCACCGCCGTCTGCCGCGCCGAAATCGCTGGAACCTCGCTGAAATACGGCAACCCCAGCACTGCCGCATCCACCGACCCTAAACCCGCGACAAAGTCCCCTAACCGCTTCTCCCACCCCGCATCCGCCACCGGGTCGAGCCCCGCCCCACCCTGCAGCATCACCACGCGGCCCGTCTCGTCAGCCACGCCGACCACGGTTTTGGTCCCCCCGCCATCCAGTCCCAAAACCCGCCCCATCACACCGCCACCACGTCCAGTGTGCAACCCAGATCGTGGAGCCGGCCCCGCCACTCGTGTCCCAACCCCTCATCTGCAACCACGCGCATCCCTGCCCCCAACCGCCCCACCTGATAGGTCAGCCGCCGCCCGAACTTGCCCGCATCGGCCAGCACCACCACCCCTGCCGTGCGTCGCAGCATCAGCGCATTCAGCCGCGCCTCCCCCTCATCCGCACTCGACATCTCGCCATCCTCGGCCACTGCCCCCACGCCCAGAAACACCCGGTCAAACCACAACCGCTCCAGCGCCGCCTCTGCCAGTGCCCCGACCGTGGAGGCGTTCTGCGACCGCAGCGTGCCCCCGAGCAGCGTCACTGTCACCTCAGCCACCGGCATCAGCACCTGCGCCACCGGCAGGCAATTGGTAAAGACCTGCAACCGCATCGGGTTCAGCCGCAGCCGCCGCGCCAGTTGCAACACCGTCGTGCCCGCGTCCAGAAACACCGAGGTGCCCGGACACAGCATCCCAATCGCCACTTCGGCAATCGCCCGCTTGGCCGCCAGATTGATCTGCTGGCGGACCTCGAACGCCACTTCGCTGCCCGCGCCTTCGGCAATCGCCGCCCCGCCATGACTGCGAGCGATCAGACCCGACGCCTCCATCGCGGCCAGATCGCGCCGTACTGTCGGCTCCGACACCCCAACCGCCGCCGCGATCGCACTGACCGAGGTGAACCCATTGCTGAACAGATGCAGGCGAATGGCCGTCACTCGGTCCGGTTTCATGGCGCGATGGTTCCTCGGCAAAAATTCGACAACCGCAATTTCGTTGCCCAATCAATCAGTGTCAATCATCTTTATGATCTTTTGTGATTGAATTTCGCCTCCAGCAGCCATATTCTGACCAAAACCACCGGAGTCCCCATGACCACCCAGCCGCTCGTTGCCCTCGCTCACCGTACTGACCGTCGCACCGGCATCACCTCGGTCTGCTCGGCCCACCCGGAAGTGGTCGGCGCCGCGCTCGCCCTTGGCAGACGCCAGAACACGGTCGTGCTGATCGAGGCGACCTGTAATCAGGTCAATCAGGACGGCGGCTATACCGGCATGCGCCCCACCGATTTCCGCCGCTTTGTCGAAGACACCGCAGCGGTGGAAAGCTTCGACGCCACCCGCCTTATTCTTGGCGGCGACCACCTCGGCCCCAATCCGTGGAAACACCTGCCTGCCGAGGCCGCGATGGAAAAGGCCTGCGCCATGATCGCCGCTTATGCCGCCGCCGGGTTCAAGAAGCTGCATCTTGATGCCAGCATGCCGTGCTCGGATGATCCCACCCCGCTGGCCGATGCCACCATCGCCACCCGCTCCGCCCGCCTCGCCGCCGTGGCGGAGGCGCATGCGAAAGGTGAGCCGCCCGTCTATGTCATCGGCACCGAGGTCCCCATTCCCGGCGGCGCACTTGAGGCCGTCGAGCATCTGACCCCGACCACTCCCGCAGCCGCCCGTGCGACCTATGAACTCCACCGTGCCGCCTTTGCCCGGGCCGGTATCCCCGCCGCTTTTGCCCGGATCGTCGGCCTTGTCGTGCAGCCCGGTGTCGAGTTCGGCAACGAGAATGTCGTGCCCTACGACCCCAGCGCCGCCACCGGTCTGACCGCCGCTTTGTCCGCCATGCCCTTGGTGTACGAGGCACATTCGACCGATTATCAGACCGCTTCTGCCCTCGCCGCTCTGGTCCGCGACGGCTTTGCTATCCTCAAGGTCGGCCCTGGTCTGACCTTCACCCTGCGCGAAGCCTTGTACGGTCTCGATCTGATCGCCGCCGAATTGTTCGCGGGCCACACCAGCCTGCGCGCCACGCTGGAACAGGTGATGCTGGCCCAGCCCGGACACTGGTCAAAATATTATCCGGGCAGCCCGGATCACCGACGCTTGCAACGCCATTTCAGCTATTCCGACCGCATCCGCTATTACTGGACCGAACCGGTGGCCGCCGCCGCCGTCGCCGACCTCATGGCCCGCTTGGGCGACACCAACATCCCCGAACCCTTGATCTCACAATACCTCGCCGCCGCTTACCCCGCGGTGATGTCCGGCACTCTGCCGCGCACGGCACCCGCCCTGATCCGCGCTGCCATCACCAGGGTCCTTGCCGACTATAGCGCCGCTTGTGGCGACGTCGCGTAGGGTGCGCATTCATTGCGCACCGCCCGTGCAGGTCAAGCCCGGCTCCGGTCAAAGGTTAAATTCAGGTTAACAAAATCTATTAACTTATTGATTTATAACAGTAATCACCATGGTCCGAACCTCGGACCACGCGGCTCAGATCAACCCCTGCTTGATCCATTCCTCGATCTTTTCCTTGCTGACCTCGAAGTGCATGCTGTCCTCGCGACCGTAGGCCGCCCCCCAGACCCAGCCATCGGCGTTGAAGAAATCCGACATGATCGTCAACCCCAGCTGGGTGCGCCCATCGCCCAGGGTGTCCAATATCCCGTCGATGTTCAGATCGACCGCCAAGCCAAAGGAATGCGCCGACACCGCGTCCGCCGACCCCCGCACCAGCCGCACGCACAGCGATCCTGCCGTGTTGATCCGCGCGTAGAGATCCGGGTCGGCCTTGTGGATCTTCTCCAGCACGATACCCAGCGACTCGATGGCGGGCTTCAGCATCTTGACCTTGACCGGACCCACCTGCTGTTCTTCCAACAGCGCCGCCAGCCGCGGGTTGGTCAGCGTGGCGCAGGTATCGCCCAGATTGTCGGCGGGCGGGCCAAAGGTCTGGATCAGCCAGCTTGGCGGCGGCACCGTCAGCCCCTTGTTCAACTCGCGCCGGTCCGCAATCAGCACCACTTGGGCATATTGATCCTGAATGGTGTTCGGGCCGGTCGGCGACACGATCTGCAACCCGCCATCCGCTGCCGGCCCGGTCGGCCCTGCCTCCAGCTTGATCACCCGGGTTTCCAGTGAATCGATCTGGTCCTTGAGCTGGTTGATGCTCTCGGTCAGCGCATCGATGTCGCCGTGCAGCAGTTCGATGTCGATGCGTGCATTATTGTCCACCGCCCCGCCCCCCGCACCCTTGGGCGGAAAGAACAACGGAACGCTGACCCAGATCAGCGAGGCGATCAGGATCGACACCGAAAGGATGATCGCAGGGATCAGACGCAAGACATGACCTCGGACTGCACCGGGCGTCGGCGCATCTGGGCGGATTAATGCCGCAACTGCGTCAGGACGCAAGCCATCTTGCGTGCCTCAGACCGTAAATTGATGGCGCGGCATTTCCCTGCGCCGCCGCTGTGCAAGCCGTTGTGAACGCAATCGCCTTGGACTAAGCTTAAGATATAGCAATCACTCCCATTGCGAAAGGAATGCCATGACATACGGACTTCGCACCCTCGGCGCCATTGTTGCGCTGTCTTTCATTGCCTCAACGGGCATGGCCCTTGCCCAAGACGATTCCAAGCTGACGGCCGAACAACTCGCCGCGAAATTCCTGGCCCAGCAACAGACCCGTGGCCTGGTGATCGCCCCCTCCAACAGCACCGACGCCACAACCGCTGATGCCAACACCTTGCCCAAGGACACGACCTATGTGGCGCTGGACCCTGCCACTCAGGTGAATTTCCAAATCAAGTTCGCCTTCGACAGCGCGGCCTTGGCCGACAGCGAGGTCGCCAAGCTGAACACCCTGTGCGACGTGATGAAATCCTCCACTATCCCGCAGTTCAAGATCATCGGCCACACCGACGCTTCGGGCACTGCCGAGTATAACCAGAACCTGTCGCTGTTGCGGGCCGAAGAGGTTAAACGCCACCTTGTTGACGATTGCGGCGTACCGGATACCAAGCTGCTTGCCGTCGGCGTTGGCGAGAATTTCCCGCTCGACGCGAAGAACCCCAAGGCCGACGTCAACCGCCGGGTCGAATTCCAG
>JANXPK010000436.1 GCA_025357355.1 Rhodobacterales bacterium | reverse complement strand
GATCGCCCACCTGCACCGTCGGGCGCTTTTCCTCGATGGTGTCGTCGAACTCCGCCGAGGCCATGGTCGCGCCGCCAACGCCATCCCGCCCGGTCTTGGCCCCAAGATAGACCACCGGCATCCCGACGCCCGAGGCGACCGAGTAGAAAATCTTGTCGGCATCCGCCAACCCGGCGGCAAAGGCGTTGACCAGACAGTTGCCGTTATAACTGCGATGAAACCGCACCTCACCACCCACCGTCGGCACGCCAAAGGCGTTGCCGTAACCGCCGACACCCTCGACCACGCCCTTGACCAGATGCGCCGTCTTGGGATGTTCGGGCACCCCGAAGCTCAGTGAGTTCATCGCCGCAATCGGCCTCGCCCCCATCGTGAAGACGTCGCGCAGAATGCCGCCGACGCCGGTCGCCGCCCCCTGATAGGGCTCGATATAGGACGGGTGGTTGTGGCTCTCCATCTTGAAGATCACCGCCTGCCCATCGCCAATATCCACCACCCCGGCATTCTCGCCCGGGCCGCAGATCACTTGCGGCCCGGTCACAGGCAGGGTCCGCAACCACTTCTTTGACGACTTGTAGGAACAATGCTCGTTCCACATCGCCGAAAAAATCCCCAACTCGGTATAGGTCGGCACCCGCCCGACGATGCCCAGAAGCCGCTGATACTCGTCCGGCTTCAGCCCGTGGGCGGCCACCAGTTCCGGCGTGATTTCAGGTTCGGCCACAGCGGCACCTCGCAAGGGTTCGGTTGGCTTGCCTCTTAGGCCAAGTCCGGGGCGAGGAAAAGGTCAGGCATTCGCAGCCCTGTCCCAGAAATTTCTCACCACCCTGTCGAATTCCTGCGGCATGCTGCGTCTTATAGATGTGCCCTCGTTCCGCACCGCGCATTCAACCCGTTCCCGAAAGGATACATCATGCAATACCTTGCCCTGATCTACTCGGCCCCCGCCAATGGGCCGCAATACGGAACCCCCGCGTTCAAGACGATGATCGACGGTTACAACGCCTTCACCGCCGAACTGAAGGCCCGTGGCGCCTTTGTCGCCGGTGACGCGCTCAAGCCGGTCGAGGCTGCGACGACCGTGCGCGTCCGCGGCGGCAAGACCGAAACCATGGACGGACCCTTTGCCGAAACCAAAGAGCATCTGGGCGGCTATTACCTGATCGAGGTTCCCGATCTGGACGCCGCCATCAAGGCCGCCGCGATGATCCCCTCTGCCGCCTTCGGCACGATCGAGTTGCGCCCCATCATGGCGATGTGACGATAGTGATCAGGTGGCCCCTTTGCGGGCCACCGCCAAAAAAAGGAAACTTGCGACATGCAATTCATGGCTCTGATCTATTCCGACCCCACCAAACGCCCCAAAGCCGGCTCGCCCGAATTGGCTGCCACGATGGACGGTTACCGCGCCGCCAGCCAAAGCTATCGCGATGGCGGCAACTATGTCGCCGGGGACGCCCTTCTGGGGGTCGAGACGGCGAAATCTCTGCGCATCCGCGCCGGTCAGACCGTGGTCACTGACGGCCCCTTTGCCGACACCAAGGAACATCTTGGCGGCTACTACCTCCTGGAATGCACCGATATCGACGCAGCCCTGACCCTTGCCGCCCGCATACCGGCCGCCCGCTTCGGCACCATCGAGGTTCGCCCCGTGATGCTGTTTCGCTGATGCTGACCGCCCCCGATCCCGCCTTCAGCCTCGCCTCGGCGTTGCGCGCGGACCGGGGGCGGATGCTCGCGGCCCTGATCGCCCGAACCCGCGATTTCCAGCTGGCTGAGGATGCCTTGGCCGATGCGACCGAGGCGGCCCTCTTGCACTGGGGCCGCTCTGGCATCCCCGCCAATCCGCTGGCCTGGCTGATCCGCGTTGCGTTCCGCAAGGCGATCGACCGCCTGCGCCGGGCGTCGCGCGATACGGCACAGACCCAGGCCCTGACCATCCTTGCCCGCGACGAGGCCGAAGAGGATGCCGAAATGATCCCGGATGACCGCCTGCGCCTGATCTTCACCTGCTGCCATCCCGCCCTTGATGCCAAATCCCGCGTGGCCCTGACCCTGCGCACCATCGCAGGCCTGACCACCGCCGAGATTGCGCGTGCCTTCCTCGACACCGAGCCGACCATGGCCCAGCGCCTGACCCGCGCCAAGACCCGCATCGCGCAGGCGGGCATTCCCTACGTGGTGCCGGGGCCCGACGATTGGGACGCGCGTCTTCAATCCGTGTTGTCGGTGGTCTATCTGATCTTCAACGCGGGCTATACGGCTGGCCCGGCAGAGCCGCGCGACCTGTGCGCCGAGGCGATCTTTCTGGCACGGCTGATCACCGAGCTCAGACCCGGCGAGGCCGAGGT
>JANXPK010000429.1 GCA_025357355.1 Rhodobacterales bacterium | reverse complement strand
AATCGCCCACGGCATCACGCTCAGGTCCATCGCCTTGTTGTGGATGATCCCTACTGCCAGCAGAATCCCGAACCCCGTGCCAATGGCAAAGCCCAAAAGTGTCGCCGAGATTGTCACCCAGCCGTGATAGACCAACGACCGCTTCGACGTCACCGCCATGCCAAAGGTCGAGCGTCCCAGTTCCGCAAACACCTGATGCGGCGCCGGCAACACAGGCCGCTCCTGATTCATTGTCAGCCCAGGCACATCGAGCAGCGCCACCTGCGTCCCCGCCCGGCCCGCCTGATCATAGACCCAAGCCGCATTGAGCCACACCGAGCCCAAATACCACAGCGCCACGATCACCGCCAAAACCGTCCCGATGGGCAGAACCGATTTCACGCCCCGCCCCCCTGCGGCCAGACGATCATCGCCACCGCCACCACCCCCAGCATCAGCCCGGCCAGATGCACCCCGCCTGGCCGCTCGCCGTACCACAGGAACGCCACCGCCAGCACCGCGATCAACTGAAAGATCGCCGACAGGGCGAAGGCCTGCCCCAGCCCGTTCTCTTGCATCACCCGCACCATCAGCGTGTTACCGACGCTGAACAATGCCAGCGCGCTCACAAGAACCCACGGCCCGCCACCCGCCGCATAGGTTTTCAACGTCGCGTTTGCCGCCACGAAAACCGCCGTCGAGCCTGCCAGATAGGCCAGAACCATCGCGTTCATGGCCGCTCCGCCGTGTAGAGGCTTTGTAGGCGCAATGTAGGTACTTTGTAGGTCGTTAACCTATTCATCAGAATGCCCCGCCCGCAGCCCCTCGCGCACCCGGTGCGCAATCTCGATAAACGCCCGGCTGTCGCGGATATCCAAGGGACGTTCGCGCGGCAAAGGGCTGTCGATCACGTCGGTAATCCGTCCCGGACGGGGCGACATCACCACGATCTTGGTTGACAGATACACCGCCTCCGGGATCGAATGTGTCACAAAGCAGATCGTCTTTCCCGTGCGATTCCAAAGCTTTAGCACTTCTTCGTTCAGACGGTCCCGCACGATCTCGTCCAGCGCCCCAAAGGGCTCGTCCATCAGCAGAATGTCCGCATCAAATGCCAGCGCCCGCGCTATCGAGGCCCGCTGCTGCATCCCGCCCGACAGCTGCCAGGGAAACTTCTTGCCGAACCCCGTTAGTTCGACCAGTTCCAGCACCCGCTCAACGCGCTCCGCCTGCTCCGCATTGGAAAACCCCATAATTTCAAGTGGTAGCGAGATGTTCTTCGCAATAGTCCGCCACGGATACAGCCCCGCCGCCTGAAAAACATAGCCAT